>CAYODV010000008.1:0-19593 GCA_964402915.1 uncultured Candidatus Saccharibacteria bacterium | reverse complement strand
AAGTGAGCCAAAATATTTGAACACGTCGGAGACGATTTTGTTCAATAAGTCGCGGTTTATTTTTGGGTTGGCGCAGGCGAAGGAGGCGATTCGGAAGAATGGGTTTGTGGTGATTGTGGAAGGGAATATGGATGTGATTTCTAGCCATCAGGCGGGAGTGAAGGAGGCGGTGGCGACGAGTGGAACGGCGATGACGGAGCAACATTTGAAGATTTTGAGTCGGCTGACGAACGATATTCGGTTAGCGTATGATGGAGATGAGGCGGGGGTGAAGGCGGCGGAGCGAGCGATTATGATGGCGGGTGATTTGGGGCTGAACTTGACGGTGATTTCTGATTATCAAGGTGCGAAAGATCCAGACGAGTTGATCCAGCGGGGAGCGGAGTTGTGGCAGAGGGCGGTGGAGGAGCGAAAGCCGGCGGTGGAGTGGTTGCTTGATAAATATGAAGAAAAGGTGGACCTTGCGACGGCGTTTGGGAAGAAGGAGTTTTCTGACGTGGCGCTGAAGATGTTGGATTATGTGAAAGATAAGGTGGAGCGGGCGCACTATGAAGAGTTGGTGGCGCGAAGGTTGGGGGTGAGCCGAGAGGATTTGAGGGGGAAGGAGGATGATCTAGAGAGGAAAATGTTGGAAAAGCCGAAGCGGAGGCTGAAGAAGGCGAAGACGGAGGCGAAGAGCGATACGCTTTTGAAATTGGAGAATAATTTGCTGGCGATTATGGTGTATGGTGGGGTGGAGGGGCCGGGGGAGCTGACGATTCCGGAAGACGAAACGAGGTTGGCGGAGCTGGAGCTGGTGTTTGATAATGTGTATAAGAATTATAGTAAGGTGGAGCTTAAGAAAGAAGTGAAAAGTTTGTATGCGCGACTTAAAAAAGAACTGGCGAAAAGCGAAACCGTGAAGCTGATGGCGGAGCTGGAGAAGGAGGGGTTGGATCCGGAACGAGAAAGGGAGATTTTGAGGCGGATTACGGAACTACAAAGAGCTTGATTTTTTCTTAAGTTGCGCTTATAATTCACATAATGGATCAAGATAAAGATGACTTAATCCTTGAGCCGATGGAACCCGATGAACTCGATCTAGCGGACGAGGAAGAACTTTCTGACGAAGACCTTGAGATAACGGTTGATAATGTTGATGCGTTTGCGGACGATTCCGTGAGGCTGTATTTGCGTGAGATTGGGAAGATTCCGTTACTTTCGACGGACGAAGAAGCAGAGCTGGCGAAGAAGATTGCGGAGGGCGATAAGAAGGCGAAGGACAAGATGGTGGAAGCGAATATGCGGCTGGTGGTGTCGATTGCGAAGCGGTATAGTGGGAGAGGCCTTGATTTTTTGGATTTGATTCAAGAGGGAAATACGGGACTACTTCGCGCGGTGGAGAAGTTTGATCCGGAGAAAGGGTTTAAGTTTTCTACTTATGCGACGTGGTGGATTCGCCAGGCGATTACGCGGGCGATTGCCGACCAGGCGCGGACGATTCGGATTCCGGTGCACATGGTGGAGACGATTAATAAGGTGCTCAGAACGACCCGAAAATTGACGACGGAGCTGAATCGTGAGCCAACAACGGCGGAGATTGCGAAAGAACTGGACATGGAAGTTGATAAAGTTGAGTATGTAATGCGGATTAAGCAAGATATTGCGTCGCTTGATGCGAGCGTGGGGCGAGATGGGGACGACGAGGATTCGGTCTTGGGCGATTTTGTGGAAGACGAAGAGCGGGTGTCGCCGGAGGATTCGGCGGCGAACCAGATTTTGAAGGAGCAGCTGGCGACGATTATTTCTACGCTCTCGGATCGTGAACAGAAGATTATCAAAATGCGGTTTGGGATTGGCGGGGAACGGCCGCATACGCTAGAAGAAGTGGGCTATGAGTTTTCCGTGACGAGGGAGCGGATTCGCCAGATTGAGGCGAAGGCGCTTTCGAAGCTCAGGAAGCATAAAGATACGAAAAAATTGCATGAATATTTAAGGTAAGGAGGATAAGATGTTAGATGTCTTGAGAGCGTTTGCAGAAGAAACGGGGTCAGAGTGCGTGGAAACGGCGCTGTTTGGATCTTATTGTGATGGAATTTGGGGGATTTTGGCGATTGTGCTGAATGTGTTGATGATTGGTGTGGGGGCGGCGGGGGTGATTGGTCTGGTGATTGCGGGGATACAATATGCGACCGCGAGTGGTGACCCTGGGCAAATGACGAAGGCGAAGAGTCGAATTACACAGATCGTGATTGGCCTGGTGGCGTTTGGATTGATGTGGGCGTTCTTGGAATGGTTGATACCTGGGGGAGTGTTGTGAGCAAACTAGATCGAGATGTGAAGATTTTGGCGGTGGTGGGGATGAGTGGGAGCGGAAAGAGCGTGGCCGTGGAACATTTGACGGATTTGGGTTATCCGAAGGTGTATTTTGGGGGGATGATTTATAAGGAGATGGAGCGGCGGGGGATTGAGCGGACGCCAGATGGGGAGAGCGAGAAGCATTTTCGGGAGATGATTCGCGAGACGGAGGGGAAGGATTGGGTGGTGAAGCAAGTGATTGAAGAAGTGAAGAATTTGATTGCGGCGGGGCAGAAGCGGATTATTTTGGACGGGGTGTATTCTTGGACGGAATATGTGACGCTGAAGAAGGAGTTTCCGGGGGAGATGATTTTCTTGGCGTTAGTGTTGCCGAAGAAGTTGCGCTATAAGCGGGTGGCGGCGAGACCAGAGCGGCCGTTTAATCATAATGAGATTATGGAGAGAGATAGGAGCGAGATTGAGAATTTGGAGAAGGGGGGGCCGATAGCGGCTAGCGATTTCTATATTCTCAATGACGGTGATGTTGTGAAGCTGAACTCTGATTTGGATGCAATTTTAGAAGAAATAGGTTTTTAAATATTCTTCATTCTTCTGCGTCAACAGATGCGTTACTCACTCGACGTATGTCAAATACGTCTCGTTCCGTTACTCCTGTTTCCTTGAATAATTTTGAATATTTAAAAAGTGCGAACAATACCGTATAATAATACCTATGAAGAGGTTAGTTGTTATTGATGGGAAAAGTGTGTTTTATCGCGGGTATTATGCGATGGGGGCGCTTTCAACGAGCGAGGGGGTGCCGACGGGGGGCGTGTATGGTTTTGCTGCGATTGCGATGGAGCTGGTGAAGAAGCTTCAGCCTGATAAGGTGGTGGTGGCATGGGACAAGGCGAAGACGAGTGTAGCGAAGCGGGTGGCGATTTATCCGGAGTATAAGGCGGGGCGCACAAAACCTCCAGAAGATTTTTTTGCACAGATACCGCTACTTAAGGAGCTGATTGATGCGCTTGGTTGGGCGTTTGTAGAGCTAGATAATTACGAAGCGGATGATATTATTGGGTCGTTGGGGAAGAAAGTAGATGAGGTGCCGGGGTGGGAGATGTATATTATATCTAGTGATCTTGATATGTTACAGGTGGTGGATGAGAATGTGAAGATGTATCGGCTCTTGAAAGGGTTTACCGAGCTTGAAGAGATTGATGTGGCGGCGGTGGAAGCGAAGTACGGAATAAAGAAAGAGCAGTTTTTGGATTTGAAGGCGCTCAAGGGTGATTCGTCGGACAATATTCCGGGGGTGCCGGGGATTGGTGAGAAGGGGGCGGTGAAGCTCCTCAATGAGTGGGGGAGTTTGGACGGTATATATAATAATATAGATAAGATTACGGGGGCGACGCAGAAGAGGCTTATTGAGGGCCGCGAATCTGCTTATATGAGTTATAAGTTGGCGAAGATTATGACAGATGCGCCTATTGAACTTGCGCAGATACCGGATTTAGTCATTAACGCGCAACGCATCAGTGATGCGTTTGATAAGTTAGAGTTTAAGTCGCTCAAGCGCAAGTTCTTGGCAACGACCTTTGATACGGCGCATTCTGCTGCTTCTGAAGATGCGCTACTCACTCACCGTACTTCAAGTACGGCTCGTTCCGTTGCTCCTACATCATTGCATAATGCACCGTCTGAAAGGTCGGAGGAGCAATCGTCTATGTCGTTGCCGAAGGATGTGATTTTTAGTTTTGATGTGAAGGGGTTGATGCATCGGGATGCGGAGGTGGCGAAGAAGATTTTGAAGGGGGCGAAGTTTTATGACTTGGGGCAAGGGAAGTTTTTGCTGAATCCGCTGGCGCGAAGAACGGAGGAGCAGGCGAGTTTGTTTACGGATGACCCAGAGGAGATGCGGGTGGAGTATAATCGCCAGAAAGCGGAGTATGCGAAGCATCCGAAGCTTTATAAAGTTTTGACGGAGCTGGATTTTCCGCTAGTGCCGGTGCTGTATAAGATTGAAGAACGGGGGATGGAGATTGATCGCGAGTATTTTGAGAAGCTAAGGCGAGAGTATGAGGGGTATGTGGGGCGGCTGGCGACGGAGGTGTATATGTTGGCGGGGGTGGAGTTTAATTTGAACTCGCCGATGCAGCTTTCCGAGATTTTGTTTGGCAAGTTGGGGCTGCCCGTGAAGGGGATTAAAAAGACGCAGAAGGGGTATTCGACCGGGGCGAAGGAGCTTGCGAAGTTGAAACCGCTACATCCGATTATTCCGAAGTTGATGGAATATCGCGAGGCGTCAAAGTTACTTTCGACGTATATTTTGCCGTTGCCGCAACTGGCGGATAGTAACGGGCGGGTGCACACGACTTTTACGCAAGACGTGACGGCGACCGGGCGACTGTCTAGCGTGAATCCGAATTTGCAGAATATTCCGACGCGAACGGAGGAGGGGCGAAAGATTCGCGAGGGGTTTGTGGCGAGTGCGGGGAAGGTGTTGGTGTCGGCGGACTATGCGCAGTTTGAACTGAGGTTGGCCGCGGCGATGTCGGGAGATGCTGGTTTGATTGCGGACTTTAACGCGGGGGTGGACATTCATACGAAGACGGCGGCAGAGGTGTATAAAATTCCGATGGATGAGGTGTCTAAGGATCAGCGGAGACTAGCGAAGGTGGTGAACTTCGGGATTATTTATGGGATGAGCGCGAAGGGCCTCTCCGATGCGACGGGGATGAGCCTCATTGAAGCGCAGGAGTTCGAGAAGAGTTATTTTGAGCTTCGGAAGCCGATTGCGGATAAGCTGAAGTCGTATTTGGAGCAGGCGAGGGCCGAGGGGTATGTAGAGACGTATTTCGGGCGGAGAAGACCGACGCCGGATGTGAAGAGTGCGAACTTTTTGGTGCGGATGGGGGCGGAGCGGGCGGCGCAGAATATGCCGATTCAAGGGACGGAGGCGGATTTGATGAAGCTCGCGATGATACGGCTGGATTCTCGGTTGCCGAAGGGGGCGGAGATGATTATGCAGGTGCATGATTCGATTATGGTGGAGTGCGAGCCGAGTTTGGTGCCGGAGGTGAAGAAGGTGATGAAGGAGGTGATGGAGGGGGTGTGTCCGGAGCTTTCCGTGAAGTTGCAGGTGGATGTTAAGGAAGGGAAGAGATGGGGTGAGGTATGACCTACGATACGATGCACTCTGCTGCTTCTGAAGATGCGCGCTTCGCTCGACGTATGTCAAATACGTCTCGCTCCAGTGCTCCTTCATCATTGCATAGCACATCGTCTCGTAAGTCATTAGCTGTTTATGATATGGAAGAGGGGGAGGTGGTATTTGATATTGATAGGGAGAAGGAGACGATTTGGGCGACACAGGAAGAGATGGCGACGATATTCAATGTAGACAGGACGGTGATCGGGCGGCATTTAAGGAATATTTTCAAAGATGAAGAATTAGATGAAAATCGAGTATGTGCAAAAAATGCACATACTGCCACCGACGGAAAAACGTATCTTACGAAGTTTTATAATCTTGATGCGATTATATCGGTGGGTTATAGGGTGAATTCAAAGAAGGCGACGAAGTTCCGTGTGTGGGCGACGAGCGTTTTGAAGCGGTATGTAGTGGATGGGGCGGCGGTGAACGAGCGGAGACTCAGAGAGCTCCCTGAGGCGAAGCTGATGCAGCTGGAGGGGGCGTTGAGCCTGGTGAAGCGGCTGATGAGCAAGCAAGAGCTGGAGGAGGGCGAGGCAAAGGGGATTCTGGAAGTGATTGCTCGTTATGGGAAGACGGCGGCGACAATTAAGGAGTTTGATGAGGGGGAGATCCCGGTGGTGTTTGCGAAGAGCGGGAAGCTGAGGCGGACGCTGAGCTTGGCCGAGGTGAAGAATCTGGCGGAGAATTTGCGCGAGCAGACGGGGGCGAGTGCGGAGTTTGGGGAGCTGAAGGATGAGGTGGAGTTTGAGAAGTTTCTAGCGAGCCTGGCGGGAGATGAAGTGGGGAAGAGTGTAGCGGAGAAGGCGGCGAGGCTATTATATTATGTGGTGAAGGGGGAGCCGTTTCGGGCGGGGAATCGGCAGATTGGGGCGCTAGTGTTTATTTATTTTTTGACGGTGAATGATTGTCAGTTGTCGGCGAGTGGGGAGACGAAGATTTCTGACCGGGCGCTCACGGCGATAGTACTGCTGATTTCTGAGAGTGAGAAATTTGAGCAGGAGTTGATGGTGGGGTTGGTGGCGAAGCTATTAGAGTAGCTTCCCTCTCGCCTGAGCCTTCGATACATGAATAGGAGGACTTAAAAGAAATGTTCGAACGGATGTTTTATACAACCAATATAATCACATCGTTTTTAATTTAGTCCTTTTTGGAAGGCTCAGGAGAGAAGGAAGCTTAGCGGGAGGAGAAAATCACAATAGGCAGTCTTCCGAGACGGAAGCTTCGTCGCAGTCGTCAAAATAACCTTAATAGGCTGTTTCTCCGCGCGGAGACAAGCTCGTGCTCGAAACAGTATCAAGGTTATTTTGACTGCTGGCCTCAGCTTTTTATTGTCTCGGAAGAGCCTATTTGTGATTTTCTCAATCATTGAAGCTCGAGTTGTTAAGGAGCGGGGCGGGTTAGTCGCGGGCGACGTAGCGGACGAACATTTGAGCGTTGTTTCCCATCGAATTGCCCATTATTAGCATGTTTGAGTCGTTTCTGTAAGATAGGAAATATGGATATGGCGATTCCGGCTCTCGTAAGTCACTTGTCCACCAATATCCATTGTTTGTGCCACTGAAGTTTGCAACATCGCTCCCAACTGTAAAGCCTCCTTGTTCAGGAACAAATGCGTCGACGTCGCTAAGGACACTTTCGGCTTGGCTTTTGGAAGGGAGAGACCAGTTGTCGGGGCAGGCGATTTCTTTGGTCGGTTTGTAGGTATAGTATACCTTGTTGTTGTCCTCGTAATAAAAAATATAGTTGCTTTCTTCATAATAGCGGGCGCTACTCACCATCCAGCAGTTGGTGTTGGTTAATTTGCGGATATTGTAGTCGTTGTTGTCGCGGTCGTCCTCTAGACTGTAAGTTGTTGCGCTCGAATTGGTTGCATCGAATACATCCGTTTGTGCGCAAATTATGCTTTCCATCTGTTGCATCTGTGTTACATAAGCGTTTCCTGTGCTATCGGTCGATTGTAGGCCGACGTAGGCGAAGCCGGCTTTAGTACCGTTTTCTAGTTGGCTAACGTAGTTATAGTCAAAGCCGGCGATGTTAAGCCAAAACTCATATTCGCCGTCTTTGTAGCCTAAGTTGTTGGTGGAGTTATCAACGATGGTTTTGTTGCCATTGACACTATTGTCGGGTATAGTGCAGGTGATTCCTGCGTAAAGATTATGCTATTTTGGTAAGTGCCGGCCATGGTGTTAGTGTCTACGACAATGATCACTACCAGACATGGAAAGATAGACAGTATAGTAAGTACCGCGCGTAGTAATGCCAATGGTTTTCTTTTCTACAACGAGAGAACCATACATACCAGAATCGCTATCGACCGAAGCGGGCGTGATGTCGCCAAAGTTGATGTTGCCGTGGCCAGTGTCGCTAATTCTAGAGCCGGAAGCGCCGGAGGAAGATTCGTAGGCGGCACTAGCTTCGACATCCGGGTCGAGGGTTAAGTCCACTTCGCCCCAACGTACGGTACCGGAGAGGTTGGTGGCGGAGGCTTCGGAGATTAAAGTGGGATCCTCCTTTGGTTTATAGACCTCAGTGGGCTAGATACAAAAACGGCACCACGAGGTGCAACAGCGTTTTCGACATTCCAACCGCTTGCGCGACCAGAGCAGAATCGGCTTCCTCATGGCGCCGTTTTTCCTGCTATGGTGCGAATGTCAAAATTATATGATGTACGATTGGCTGGAACATTCCAGAAACAATGTCGAAACTGTTGCAAGTCTATAATATCATGCCGAAAATGCTTTTGCAAGACGATTTTTATGGCTTTTTTGTCCAGACTTTTTATGGTAAAATGGGGGTATTATGGAAGAGGTTAGAAGAGTTAAAAAGAAAAATAAAAAAGTGGAAGGTAAAAAGGTGGGAGATAAGAAAGTGGAAGGTAAGAAAGTGGAAAGTAAAAGTGGGAAGAAGATTGAGGTGAGGGAAGTGGAGGAGGTTGAGGAGGCCGAGGAAGTTAAAGTCCCGGAGCAGAAGGTTGAAGAGAAAGTAGAGAAGAAGGAAGAAAAAGCAGAGAAGCCGGAGAAGAAGGAGAAGAAGAGTAAGAAGGGGTTGGTGATTTTCTTGGTGGCGCTGGTGGTGATAGTCGGGGGTTTGTTTGCGGCGAAGGTGGTTTTGACGAAGACGACGGTGACGACGGAGACGGTGAAGTTGGCGGAAGATGCGCGTGGGTTTTCTAATTATTTTAAGGAGTATTTGACGGACAGGGTGGAAGCAGAGGAGCTGATGGGCTATGAGTTTAGGAACATGAACAGTGAGGAGATTTTGAGGGAGCTTTCTTCGCTTAAGGATGGGTTTTCTAAAGTGTCGAGGGGGGTCGGTAGCTATAAGACGGGTGAATATAAGGAGCTGGCGGAGGTGATGGAGGCGGATGCGGCGACGTATCTGTCGGCGGTGCGAGAGCTACGGGCGATTATGACGGCGAGCTACGCGGAGGAGGGAGATAGGCAGCTAGCGTTTATGCGCAAGGTGGAGGAGGTGACGCCGGAGCTTCGGAGTGCGTTATATTTGGCGACGGCGGCTTATGAAGAGGATGTGAGCGGGTTTAGTTCGAAGAGTGTGCTAGTGTTTGAGGGGACGGTGATGATGGAAGCCGGCGGGGGTGTGGCGAATATATTCCTGGGCGATTTTGCGGATTTGGTGGTGGCGGTGTCGTCGGATGACATGGACGAAACCGTGAAGCCGATTGATGCGAAGAAGTTGTATGGTTATGTTGGGTCAAGGGTGGTGGAGATTGGCAAAAGTTTGAGCGGGGAGCTGGAAAGTGGTTGGCTGAAGGATGTGAAGGCGGAAGTGGGGGCTAGCGAAGTGAAGCTGACGCGGACGAAGATTAGTTTGGTGATGAAGAATGTTTGGAGCATGAACGAGGAGCTTGAAGGGCAGGGAATTAAGGGTCTTATGTCGGGCGAGAAGAAGTCGGTGGCGGAAAAACTTGGCGAGGTGGTGAAGGGGCTTAAAGGCGCGAAGTAATGCCGGAGCTGCCTGAAGTTGAGACGATTCGGCGAGGGCTTTGTGATTGCCTGGTGCGGGAGAAGGGTGGGAAGATTCTTGCGGTGAAGGTGCTGGAGGGGAAGAGCTTTATTGGTGGGGCGTCGGAGATTGTGGGGGCGGAGGTTGTGGAGATGCGGAGGCGGGGGAAGGCGCTGATATTTGATTTGTCGAACGGGAAGAGTGTGATTTGTCATTTGCGGATGACAGGCCAGCTAGTGTGGTGGGACTTTTCTTATTATGAAGAAAAGTCTCAACGAAAAGAATCGAGTGAGAATTCAGAATCGAAAAGCGTGGTTTCCGATTCTGAATTTGATTATGACAAAGTATTAAATCATACTTTTGGTGGTGGCCACCCGACGGATGGATTAATAAATCTTCCCAATAAACATACTAGAGTTATTCTCTCTTTTGAGAAGGGAGTGTTGTATTTTAACGATCAACGGAAGTTTGGGTTTATGAAGGTAGTGAAGACGGGCGAGGTGGAGGAAGATGCGTTTATAAAGAAGCTTGCGAAAGAGCCGTGGGAGATGGAGGGGGTGGAGCTATATGAGAGGTTGCAGCGGCATAAGTTAGCGCCGATCAAAAGTGTGATTTTGGACCAGACAATAATTGCAGGCCTCGGAAATATTTATGCGGACGAGGCGCTGTTTTACGCGAAAGTGCATCCGCGGCGGAAGGCGGGGAGTTTGAGTTTAGCGGAGGCGGAGAAGTTGGTGGAGGGGGCGCGGGTGGTGATGGAGCGGAGCCTGGATGCGGGTGGGTCAACCATCCGGAATTACGTGAAGAGTGACGGAACGAAGGGGGATTATTTGACGTTGTTTGCAGAGGTGTTTAACCGGCAGGGGCAGGCGTGTCGGCGGTGCGGGGCGGAGATTGTGAAGACAAAAGTGGGTGGACGAGGGACACATTTTTGTCCAAAGTGCCAAAAAGAATGATACAATAGAGGTAAAGGAGGAGTTTATGGAAGAAGATAAAGATTTAGAGTTACTAGAAAGCGAAGAAGAAGAGAATCGCGACGAGATCCAAGAAGAGGGAGATTGTGGGGATTAAGATTTTTACGGGGGAAGACCGAGTAAAGATTTCTGAGGAAGTGCGGCGAGAGCTGGGGGAGGGTTATGAGGTTTTTGAGGGGGAAAATCTAACCTCGTCGGATTTGCCGAGTTTGTTTTTGGGTGGGTCGTTGTTTGCCGTGGGCGGGCGGAAGATTTTGGTGAAGGATCTTGGCGAGAATAAAGAAGTGTGGGCGGATTTGGCGGAGAAGATTGAAGATTATGCGAAGACGGATGCCGAGGTGGTGATTTGGGAGAGCAAGTTAGATAAGCGATTAACTTCGACGAAGGCGCTCGTGAAAGCTGGGGTGGAAGTGAAGGAGTTTAAGGCGGCGGAGAAGGCAGATATGAAGGCGGTGTTTGATATATATAATATAGCGCTCAGGGATGGGGTGAAGGCGGTGAGGGAATTAGAGAAGATTGAGAGCGAGCAAGATCCATATATGTTTTTTGGGCTGATGGTTTCGCAAGCGCTGAAGAAGTTGGAGTGGAAGCCGAACGGGGTGCGCGAGAGGCGAGTTTTGAAGGAGCTAGCGACGGTAGATATGCAAATGAAATCCACGGCCGTGGAGCCGTGGATGTTGGTGAAATCGTTTTTGCTAAGAATTAAAACTATTTAGCTGCTTTGGCGACTTTCTTTGCGGTCTTTTTGACGACTTTGGTCGCTTTTTTCTCGCCAGCCTTGAGTTCCTTAGCGATCTTAGCTAAGCGGGATTTGCGGCGAGAAGCAGTGTTTTTCTTTAAGAGGCCTTTTTTGACGGCTTTGTCATATTCGCTTTGGATTTTTTTCATGTTCTCGGCGGTAGGGTTAGCCTTGAAATTTTTGAGGGCGGTCTTAATAGCCTTTTTGATTTCTTGGTTTTTGGCGGTGCGCTTGGTGGTCTGACGGGCAGCCTTCTTCGCGGATTTGATAATTGGCATTTAGATTCCTATTGTTATAAAAAATTAGTGATTTTTGATGATTTGTTTGTATTATACTCTAATTTTGGGGTTTTTACAAGAGCTTCCCTTTCGCCTGAGTCTTCGGGTTTATGAATAGGAGGACTTAAAAGAAGGTTCGAACTTTGTGTGTTTTATACAACCAATATAATCACATCGTTATATATTATATATAGTCCTTTGGAAGACCCAGGCGGCAAGGAAGCCTTGCCGATTGTTAAGTTGCTAGTCGCGGGCGACGCAGCGGATAGTAAAGCCGCCCACCTTATCGCGGTTGTTCTGCGGGCTGACGAAGTTGCCTTGGAAGTGCAGGCGCCACGCGTTGGTCTGGTTAGACGAGTGAGAAGTAGATGACCAGAAGAGCCCGTCCTCGCCACGGCCGTGGAGCGAAGCTGCCTGCCAAGCGTAGTAGCCAGTGAAGGGGATAGAAAGCGGCAAGAGGCGCATCGAGGTGGAAGTCGGACCGTCAGAAGCCGGAGCGGTCAATGCATACGTTATCACGTCGTCAGTTGTTGTAGATGTGACATATCGGGAGTTGGTTGTGATTAGATTACCCCAGGAAGTATTAGTAGATGCACCGTTAGCGGGCAGTTTCCAGCCCTTCGGGCATATAGAGTCGGTTACTGCGGTCTTCGTTGGAGTATCGTAAGACCCAGTCTCCGCAGTCGCGGCATACCAGTTATAGTAATCGCCAAAGTAACGAGTGCCGAGCATAATGGTGTCGTCGTCGGAGTTGGGAGTTTCTGGAGACCAAGTGGTAACTTTATGGTAAAGGCCAGGGTTACCGTAAGAAGTGTTGCTGTTGTTAGTTCCAGTTTTTGTTCCGTATTGCGTAGCTCCGGTGCCGCCTGTATAGTATATAGCTGTAGGTTGACCGCTGGCATTTTCCGAATCGTTATTGTAAGCCCTAGGAATAGAGGAAAGCGCAGTGTTAGCGACCGTAGCATCAGAGTCGCAGGCGCCAGCAGCCGAACACTTAGTACCCCAATAGTAAGTGAGCCCGGTGGTAGAATTGGTTCCAAAAACCGTGTTGGTCTGGTACTGCATATCCTGAGCGTTGCCAAGGCGGTTAGTGGCGAAGACTGGGAAGTAGCTGGTTTGGGCGGTAGTGACGGTATTATCGATGGCGTAGGCAATGTCGTAGGCGGATTTACCTGGGTCCCAATAAGCGCGACCAGAACCGGCTAGGTCGGTGTTCTCCGGAGTGAGGTTTTGGGTGCCGACAAACTTGGCGAGGTTAAGGTCAAGGTTCTGGGCCATCCAGCAGTTACCATCGGCGTAGCGTCGGACGAGATAGGTTTTGTAATTCGTGCCGTTAATCGCCATACCGCCACTAGCTACCGTCTCGCGAGTGTCAGCCAGGACGAAGGTGCCAAGACCAACGGCTTCGGAAGCAACTGAAGTATTGGCGAGCGGGGTGTTCGTGCTGGTAATAACTCCAGTTTCGCTATCAATAGTAACGATACCTTCGCCGAGATAATCATAAATACGTGCATCGTCGCGGGTTTCAGTGTTCATTAAACTCCCCCACATATTCGTATTCCTGCACACACTTCCCGTCATCTCCTGCATCTCTGTGATGACGAGCTGGTTGTTGGAGTCGGTGAGTTTGGATTGGAGGCCGATGTAGGCGACCGTGGCGGTGTCTTGTTCATTCTTTTTGTAGTGAGAGAGGTAGTCAAAGTTGTAGCCGTCAATGTGGAGCCAATAGTCAAATTCTCCTAGTCCAGTGCCATCAGCGGGAGTGTTGTCTGGAGAAGTACAAGTAAGCGTAGCACCGTTGTCAGTAAGTTCTATATCGTCGTTACTAGCAATAGTACAAGTGGTGTAGTTAGCGGCGTTAGATTTGATTGCTGATGTTAGCTCATAGTTAGCAGTAGCGACTGTACTGTGCGGGACAAGATAGATTGTAATGTTGTCTTTGTTGATAATACTACTAGGATTAGCGATACTAGAAGAAAGATCAAAGTGGAGAGTTTGTTCAGTGCCGTTAGCGATGATGTAAGTTTCTCTAGAAAGGTTAGTAGAAACATCATCAAGGCTAGTAGCAGAAGCTAGAGCAGTATAAACTATCTCATTCTCGTAAGTACCAGAAAGCACATCCGTGTCAACCATGATGCCATAATAGATGTCAAAATGGTCATTAACTATGTCGCCAGTGACTTCTACATTGTTACTGTTAGTATAAGTACCAAAACCATTAGCGGAAGTAGAAGTAGCTTTCCAGATTTGTTGGGGAGTAGAAGAACTTGGGACAGCCGACCAAATATCTTGGTTATAAATACTAGAGTCTAGAGCCTTAGTTAAGTCTTTACCTAAGTTAGTTCCCGCTACGACATTAGTAAAGGCAGGAGGAGTGGAAGAAGCAGAAGTGCCAACGGAATCGCTAGAAGCCGGAATCGTGGTACCTGGCACCGAGAAGCCCCAACCAGAAGAAGAGAAGGCTACCGGGTTAGACCAAACGCCCGTAGTGAAACCATTACCAATGGCGGGAATAGAAAGGTCGGTGTTCTCCATGTTGAGAGTAAGGCTATTATCGGAGCCAGAAGTAGAAAGGAAGACAGTATAGTAAGTGCCGTTCGACGTAATGCCAATAGTTTTCTTAATGACACGCTGAGTGCCGTAACTGCCTGAAGAAGTATCACGGGAAGTAGGAGTGATACTGCCAAAGACGACATCACCACGAGTAGAAGTAGTGTCGCTACTATCATAATCCGGGTCGAGAGTGAGAGAGACTGGCGACCAAGAGGCATGGGCGGAGACGTCTTGGGTGGCGGAGGCTTCGGAGATGAGAGTGGGAATGAGGACGAAAGCTAATGAGAAGACTGCCAGAGCTCCGATAGAAGCTTCTAGTAGCTGGCGGTATGTGTTTCTGGGTTTGATTAGTGTTTGCATAGTCCTCCTTGTGATTGCTAACCCCATGGAGTCCACGAAACAAAATTGGCACCACGAGGTGCAATAACACATCGGGTAAGCTGCATACACAACTCAAACACCGCTGGGTATCCTCATGATGCCAGTCTTATGTTCGAATTGAGTATTAGCTCGCTGATGCGATTTCCTGTAAGGTGCAGCCCGTACTTTTGTACGTTCCGATGTGTTATTGCTTTATGCTTTCATAATATCACGCGCGAAAAGTTTTTGTCAAATGTTTTTTGACTGAAAATGTTTATGGTATAATGGGAGAAAAGGAGAGTTTTATGAAGATTAGTAGCGTGTATGTTGGGGGTTGGTTCCAGAGGACGATGTTGCAGCTTTCTGAAGTGTATGATTTTTTGCGGGGGACGGGCGGAGTGATTAAACTGAGCGAGAAGAAGATGGCGGAGTTGCGCGAGGCGTTGGAGATTGAGGATTTGAATTATGGAGTGAGCGGCGAAGAGTATTTGGAGCTTACGTCGAAGCTTGGGGTGCGGGTGAAGATTTTTGAGGATGGGCTGATTACGCTTCGGAATAATATTGTGACGGCGGAGACGTTGAAGGACGACATTCAGAAAGTTCAAGATTATTACGAAACGAAGCTGTCGCCGGCGATAAATTATTTGTTTAGCCTGGGGGCGCCGGTGCCGAAAGAGCTGGCGGGGATTAAGAATGTGTATCCGTATTTTATCGTGCTTGATAAGGCTACGAAAGCGGAGATGCAGTCGTTGCTTGACCAGACGGATAAGCAAAAGTATTTTGAGTTTGATAACGACAAGTATGATGTTTTGCGGGGTGATAAGTATTATTTTATTAATAGCAAGTCGAAGGGGCTGGATGAGATTGAGCGGTATATTGAGGAGCAGGTGTTTATACGAGAGTTTAAGGGACAAATGCACCGGTATTTGAATATTCACCGGATTTTGTGGGAGAGAATCGACGATGTGAAGGCACACAAGATGGTGAAGGGGGAGGAGATTGTGAAGTTTGCGACGCAGTTGGAGGCGTATGCGAAGACGATTACGTTGATTGATGGGCGGATTAAGCAGATGTCGACGTACTTGCCGACGCGGGAGAAAATTGCGAAGGAAGATAAGGGGCTGGCGGAGTTTTTGGAGATTTCTGGGTATCGTTACGAAACGCTTGGGGATACCTTACAGTATATTACTTATCTTTGGGAGATGACGAAGAATTATGTGGAGTCGGCACAGAAGCAGTTTGAGGGGTTGAAGGCGGATGTAACGAGTAAGTCGGTGGACTCGCTGACGGTGGTAACTTCGATGAGCGCAGGTGCGGCGATTATCGGGCTTTTGCAGGCGGAGGTGCCGGACTTTACGATTTCTGGGGCGGTTTATGTGGCGATTCTAGCGATTGTGGGGTGGGGTGCAAATCGGGTGTTAAAGTTTGTGTCGAACCGGCAGAAGTACGATGTGACAGATGTGGAGTATGAGAAGAATATTAAGTAGGGTGGCGAATGCGGCAGTATGTTGAGATAGTGCGGAATTTGCACAAGGTGGCGGGGCGGAAACGGCACCTGGATTGGTTGTTGTTTGGGTCGTCGGCGGCGTATAATTTGGCGGGGCTGTTGCCGCCACTGGCGACGGCGGGGATTATTAAGGTTATTACGGAAGGTAATTTTGCCGGGATTTGGCCGTACGTGGGGATGTATCTTGTGTTTTATGTTTTGTATTTTGGGTTTATGCGAGTGAATAATTATGCTTATACGAAGATGGCGGAGTTTTATCATATTACCTTGCAGGAGCGGTTGTTCAAGAACGTGGAGGAGCATCCGGAGATTTTGGAGGAGGTGCCGCGAGGGCGAGTGATGGATACGTTTGCGGACGATATTCGGTGGATGGTGGACGGAATGAATGTGGCGGCGGAGGCGGCGCTACAAATGATTAGGCTAATAATTATTTTTGGGATTTTCTTGACGTCAGATTTGGTGGTGGGGATGATTGCGGTGCTCTTTGATGTGCTATATCTTTTGGTGTTAAATCGAAATGCGAAGGAGGAGGCGCGGAGCTATGCGAATGCGCGGCGGGCGGAGGATCGGGCGATTAGCGCGTTTTCTGAGATGACGGAAGGGAAGAGCGAGCGGTGGGTGGTGATGGAGAAGAGCTTTCCGGGGTGGAAGCGAGAGTATCGGAAGAAACGGCGAGCGATTGCGAACCGAAATACGGTGTGGGCGGGGATTCCGTATGTGGGGAAGATTGTGCTGTATATATTTTTGGCGAAGATGGTGATTGATGGGGTGATAGGGCCGGACGTGTTGGTGCTTCTAATTGGGTATTTCGAGATGACGATTAGTAGTATGGACAAGATGACGGGGCATCTACTAGATCTGTCTAATTATGGGGTGAGAGTAGAGAGATTGAAGAAGTTGTTGTAAAAAACATAAGTTTTATGCTAAACTAGAAATGAGGAATTGTTTTTATTATGGATGAAAGTCAAGCGAAACCGAATATAAATATGAAGAAGAAAGCTGCGATGGGGGAGGCGCGGGCCGGTGGCAGTGTTGCGGGCAAGAGTTTGAAACCGGATTCGGAAATTGATAAAGTGGTGGCGAAAGTTCGCGATGCGGAGAGCGTTTTAGTGGCGCTTTCTAACGATCCGAGTGTGGATGAGATTGCGGCGGCGATGGGGCTTTCGATGGCGCTTGACAGTGCGGGGAAGCATGTGACGGCGATTTATTCGGGGAAGACGCCGAATGTGTTACAGTTTTTGAAGCCGGAAGAGCGGTTTGAGACGGGGACGGAGAGTTTGCAGGATTTTGTGATTGCGCTGAATAAAGATAAGGCGGATCATTTGCGGTATAAGATTGATGGTGATTTTGTGAAAGTGTATGTGACGCCGTATAAGACGACGATTTCTGGAGATGATATTGAGTTTTCTCGCGGGGATTATAATGTGGATCTCGTGATTTCTCTGAATGTGCCGGCGGCGACGGAGCTGGATTCGGCGCTTAAAGAGCACGGGCGGATTATGCACGATGCGACGTCGATAAATATTACGAACGGAGCGGCGGGGAAGTTTGGCGATTTGGAGTGGGTGGATCCGAATGCGAGTTCGATTTCCGAGATGGTGGCGAAGCTGGCGTTTGAAATTGAAGAAAAGATGGATGCAGCGACGGCGACGGCGCTTTTGACGGGTCTAGTCGCGGCGACGGATCGTTTTTCTAATCCGGCGACGACGCCGGATGCGATGGTTCTAGCGGCGAAGTTGATGGGGGCGGGGGCGGATCAACAACTGGTGGTGCGGAATGTGCAGGGGGAAGTGGTGTTTGATGGCGCTAGCGGGGGCGTTCGGGAAACGGAAACGGCTACGCCGACGGCGAGCGAAGATAAGTCGAAGTTGGAGATTAGCCATGACTCGATGGAAGAAGAGCCGGAGTCGGAGGCTTTGCCGACCGAGGAGCCGGCGAAAGAAGTGCCAAGCGTAGCATCGGAACCGGAGCAAGCTGTGCCGGAGGAGGGGGCGAGTGATGCGGTGAAGGCGGCGATGGCGGAGGCCTTGGGCCCGTCAGGAGTGCCGACGGATGCGCCAGCAGAAGGAACGACGGTGGGGGGTGTGGAAGTAGCGACGCCGACGCCAGGGGCGGATGGTTATGCTGGTGGTGCAGTGGCGGATCAGATTTTGAACAACATGGAGAAGGGGGCGTCGAATGTGGGGGCGGCAGATTATGGGAAGATGATTGATGATGCGCTGAATGAGCCGCTTCCAGGGGAAGGCGGGATTCAGGTGGGACAAGAGGGGCCGAATGGGCCACAAGTGAATACGCAGGATGTAGAAAGTGAAGAGTCACAAGTGGGGAACCCGATGATGGCTGCGCCGGCGATGCCGACCATGCCAACCATGATGCAGACGCCGGCACCGGCGGAGCAGGGAATGACCGAAGAGGAAGCGATGAATTTGATTAAGCAAGGTCAGGCGGAAGCGCAAGCGGATCTTCCGGGGATGCCGGCGAATGGTGAATTACCGAAGATTATTCCGACCGGAGGTGGGGGGTTAGGCGAGGAGTTGCCGACGGGGGGTGCCGAGGCGAATCCGGCGATGGGGGCAGCGCCAGGGATGGGAATGACGGAGGCGAGCGGAGTGCCAGAGATGAATTTCCAGGCTGGGGAAGTGGGGGCGGCGCCAGCAGTACCAAGTCCGATGCCGATGCCAGGGCAAGAGATAGCGCCACCGCCGATGACGCCAATGCCAGATTTTGGGGCGATGCCGCCAGTTCAGATGGCGCAGCCGACGCCACAAATGTCTCAGATGCCGCAGGTGGCGGAGGCTGGTATGGGGGTGCCGCAGGTGGGTAATACGATACCGGCGCCGCAGGCGTCAGGGCCGGTGCCGATGCCAGACGTGACGGTGATGCCAGATATGAATGCGCAGATGGCGACGATGGGCAGTTTGCCGCAAGTGCCGGAAGCGCCGGTCGCTCAAGCGCCGGCTCAGGAGGTACCGGCGGATCCGACGGCGTTTAAGATTCCTGGAATACATACATAATAGATAATATGATAAAATAATCTCATGGAAAATGAGATTATTTTAATTGATAAGCCGAAAGGGATGACGTCGTTTGGAGTGGTGGCGAGAGTGAGAAGGGTGTTGTCAGAGAAAGCAGGGAAGAAGGTGAAGGTGGGGCATACGGGGACGTTGGATCCGTTTGCGACGGGACTTTTGATTTTGCTTGCTGGAAAGGGAACGAAGCGTTCAAATGATTTTCTGAAGTTAGATAAAGAATATGTGGCGGAAATTAGACTTGGGGAGACGTCTACAACAGGGGACCCAGAGGGGGAAGTGCAAAAAAGTTATACAGGCGAGGCGCCGGATTTTGAGGTGGTTAAAAAAGTTGTTCAGAGTTTTGTGGGGGAGATTTGGCAGAAAGTGCCGGTGTTTTCTGCGGTGAAGATTAAGGGGCGGAGAGCGTATGATTTGGCGAGGAAGGGAGTGGAGGTGGAGATGCCAGTGAGGAAAGTGAATATTTATAAGATAGAGATTTTGGAGTATGAATGGCCGGTGTTGAAGATTAGGACTAAAGTGTCGAGTGGGACGTATATTCGAACGCTGGGGGAAGATATTGGTGAGAAGTTGGGGACAGGGGCGTATTTGACGAATTTGCGACGGACGAGGATAGATAAATATACCGTTGATGAGGCGATACCTCTTGAAGATTTTATGAAAAACTGATATAATTGGGCGCATGATTAGCAAAGA
>CAYODV010000007.1:0-21573 GCA_964402915.1 uncultured Candidatus Saccharibacteria bacterium | reverse complement strand
TTTGTCGGCGTCGTCTTCGGACTTCCAGAAGCGGCGGCGAGAGCGGCGAACGAACCAGTTGGAGAGGTCGTCGATAAACGGCAAGACACCAGCGAGCGCTTTGGGGAGGTTGTATTCTTCCATACCTGTTGTAATTTCGGAGCGGGTGGCGTGAAGGCGGGAGATAATCCAGCGGTCGAGCGGGTTTTCTAGACATTCTATGGTTTTATCTTTTGGCTGCCAGTGAGTTTCTGAGTCAAAGCCGTCCACTTCGGCGTAGGTAGTGAAGAAGTCGTAAACATTCCAAATCATGCTGAGCTTGCGCGCGACGTCGGAAACGTCTTTGTCGAGCAGGGCGAAATCTTCGCCGGCGGTGACGGGGCTTGAGAGGAGGAGGAAGCGGAGCGAATCGGCGGAGAATTTGTCCATGAGTTCGTTCGGGTCGGTATAGTTGCCGAGAGATTTGCTCATTTTGCGGCCGTCGTTGCCGGCGAGGGTGCCAGTGACGATGACGTTTTTGTAGGCGTTCTTACCGAAGAGGGCGGTGTTGACAACGTGGACGTAATAGAACCAAGCGCGGACTTGGCCGACGTATTCGACGATGAAGTCGGCGGGGTAGTTTTGCTCAAATTTTTCCTTGTTTTCGAAGGGGTAGTGGAGCTGGGCGAAGGGCATGGAGCCGGATTCAAACCAGCAGTCGAGGACTTTGTCGACGCGCGTGAAATGTTCGCCGTCAAGGTCAAATTCAATGCCGTCCACCCACGGGCGGTGGTAATCTTCGAGTTCGACGCCGGAGAGGTCTTTGAGTTCTTGGTAAGAGCCGACGACTTTGACGGTGCCTTTATCGCCTTTCCAAACCGGCATGGCGGTTGCCCAGAAGCGGTCGCGAGAGAGGTTCCAGTCCGGAGCAGCCTCGATGTTTTTCTTGAAACGGCCGTCTTTGATGTATTCGGGGAACCAGTTGATCTGCTGGTTGTGTTCTATTAAGTCGGGTTTGAGAGTTTGGACGTCGAAGAACCAGGACGGGAAGGCACGGTAGATGATGCGGGATTTGCTGCGGGGGTTGAAGGGATATTCATGTTTGATGTATTCAATTTTATAGATGATTCCCTGCTCCTCTAGGATTTTGGCGATGAACTTGTTGCCATCCCAGATTTGGATGCCGTGTTCGTCGGTGTCGCGGACACCGAGCGCGTGGAGTTTTGCCGCGGTTTCGGGGAGGTAGTAGCCGTTTTCGTCGAGGACGTCCTCAAATTCGGCTTCTTTTTCGTGAGCGAGGTAGAGGTTGTAGTCGTCTTCGCCGTAGGCGGGGGCGATGTGGACGATGCCGGTGCCTTCTTCGGAGCCGACAAAGTCGGCGGTGTAAACTTTGTGAAGTTTAGTTTCGTCGAGGAGGTCAAGATATTCAAGGCCGGCAAGTTCGGCGCCTTGGAAAGTTTGACTCGGTTTCGTGTTGGGGAAAAGTTTTTCGGCGAGTTTGACGGCGAGGATGTATTGGTTTTCATAAAGACCATATTCAAGGTCTTTTGATACGGCAAGCATTTTATTGGCGAGGAGCGTCCACGGCGTGGTCGTCCAAGCCAGCAAGAAACGGTCTTGATTTTTAATTTTGAATTTGACGTAGGCGGAGGGGTCCGTCACAAGCTGGTAAGCGTCGTTATCCATCGTGACTTCGGCTTTGGAAACCGGAGTGGCGAATTTGGTGTCGTACATGAGGACTTTGCGACCTTCGTAGATGAAGCCCTTTTTGTAAAGAGTTTTGAAGGCCCACCAAACGCTTTCCATGAAGTCTTTGTTCATGGTGCGGTAACTATGGTCAAAGTCGACCCAGCGGCCGATGCGGTCGATGGTGGCGCGCCAAGTTTCGCTGTTCGCGACCATGGACTCGCGGGCTTTTAGAATGTAGTTTTCGAGGCTGATTTTGGTGCCGATTTCGCGACGATCTAGAATGCCGAGCTGTTTTTCAACAAAGTTTTCGGCGGGGAGGCCGTGGCAGTCCCAGCCCCAACGGCGTTCAACGTGCTTGCCCCGCATGGTCCAGTAACGCGGGACGGCGTCTTTGACGATGGAGGAAAGAAGGGTGCCGTGATGTGGCATACCAGTAATGAAAGGAGGGCCGTCATAAAAAACGTAAGAGTTTTTGACATCGCGAGCGGTGACGGACTTTTCGAAAGTACCGTCTTTTTTCCACCACTCGGAGATGGCTTTTTCATATTCAAGCGCGCGGCGGCGCTTACCGGCTGCATATTTCATATTTATATATTATAACATATTATCTGGCGATGTAACCCATGACTTCGTCCATAACTGGAAGTGGGGCGCCGCGCCAAGTTTCGTAAGTTTTGCCGTCAGAGTCAGTAACGACAATGGTCGGGTACTCCAAAATGTCTCTGGCTTGGCAGAAAGTTTCGCCGTCGGGAGATTCTGGGTCGAGGCTTTCCGGAGCGACGCCGGTGCGGTGTTCAAACTCGTGAATCCATTCTTCACATTCGCGTGCGTGGTCGGAAAACTCTTTATAAACAACAACTATTCTCATTTTTTGTCCTTTTGTTTTTCACGTTGAGCACGGATGATTTCTTCAAATTCGTCGAGGGTTTTGAATTTGCGGAAGACGGACGAGTAGCGGACGTAGGCGACTTCGTTTAATTCGGAGAGGACGTCGAGGACGGCTTCGCCGATTTGTTCGCTGGTGACGGTGTCTTTGTCGTAAGCGTAGAGAATGTCCATGGCGCGTTCGACGACCTCTTCGACTTCTAGTTCGGAGTTGAGGAACTTGCCGACGCTGCGGCGGATGCTGGTGACGAGTTTGTCGCGGTCGAAGGCCTCAACTTCACCGCTACGTTTTTTGACGCGGAGTTCGGGCAGTTCAATGCGCTCGTAAGTTGTGAAGCGATGTTTGCCGTCTGAAGTGATGCGGCGGCGGCGAATCATGGTGCCATCAAGAGCTTCGCGGCTTTCCAGAACTTTAGAGTCGCCGATTTTGAATTTATAATTCATGCCTTCCCTTTTCCTTTTTGTGTGAAATTAGCGTTTAAGACGGTTGCGGAGGCTGGGCGGGATGTCAAGGTCTTCTTCTGGTTCGGGTTTTTCGATGGAATCCCACATGTTGTCTTTGGGGTTGGTGGTGAAGTCGGAAGATTCGGCGGGGGCGGAGGTTTTAAGAGCTTCTTCTTGTTCTTTCTTTAGTCTTTCGGCTTCTTCGAGCTGGCGAGCAGTGGCTTCAGCCTCGGCTTTGGCGCGTTCCTCGGCGAGACGTTTCTCTTCGAGTTCGCGGTAATATTCGGAGTCGAAGCCGGTTGCGACAACGGTGATGACGATTTCGTCTTGAAGCTCCGGGCGGATGCTGGCGCCGAAGATGATGTTGGCGTCCGGAGAGACGGCAGCAGTGATGACTTCGGCGGCTTCTTGGATTTCCGACATGGACATGTCGTAACCACCGGCGACGGAGAAGAGGACACCCTTGGCGCCTTCAATCTTGACTTCAATGAGCGGGGATTCGATGGCTTGGTTGGCGGCGACGGTGGCGCGATTTTCGCCGGAGGCGCGACCGATACCCATGAGGGCGGAGCCGGCGTTTTTCATGATAGCCTTGACGTCGGCGAAGTCGAGGTTGATGAGCGAGTGTTCGGTGATGAGCTCGGAGATGCCTTGAACGCCTTGGCGAAGGACGTCGTCGGCGATTTTGAAGGTTTCTAATAACGGGGTGCGGGGGTCGATGGTCTGAAGAAGGCGGTCGTTAGGGATGGTGATGAGGGCATCGACGTTCTTGGCGAGATTAGCAATGGCGGCGTCGGCATTATCGCGACGTTTGGCGCCTTCAAAGGAGAAGGGTTTGGTGGCGACGCCCACGGTTAAAATGTCACGAGCTTTGGCTTCTTCAGCGACGATGGGGCCAGCGCCAGAACCGGTGCCACCACCGGCGCCAAGCGTAATGAAGGCCATGTCGGCGCCATCAAGGGCTTTGCCGATGAGTTCACGGGATTCTTCGGCGGCTTCGCGACCTTTTTCGGGGTCGCCGCCGGCGCCGAGACCACGGCCAATGTGAACCTTGGTGTCGGCATTAGAGTGATGAAGTGCCTGAGCGTCGGTGTTGATAGCGACCAACTCCACGCCGGACAGGCCGACCTCTTTCATGCGGTCGATGGCAGAGCCGCCCGCGCCACCCACGCCAATGACTTTGATGCTTGCGGTACTCTCTACTTCGGATGGTTTGATTTCGGGCATAATAATTCCTCGCTTACGAATTCTTACTCTATTCTATCACAACTCTAGGGAGTTTTTCAAGAGTTAATAGCGAGCGGGCATTTCGCGGACGTAAACCATGGTTGGAGTGTCGGTGGTGTGCGACTGATTGTAGCTCCAGAAGAGGAGGCCAGGCGAGTAGTCAATGACTTCGGCAGCGCCAGAAACAGAGGTGTCGGCGGGTTGGCCGCCGTAAGAGGCGGCGCCGGAGTAGGGCGGATTGATGGGGTCACCGCCTGCCGTGCGGGAGAGTTCGACTTTGCCGGCAAGGACGGAGCCGTGGATGACGAGAGGGTTCGTGCAGGCGGAATTGGAGAGAGGGATGTCGTTACCGGCGGTATCTACGCAGGTTTTGACGGTACCGCCGCTAGAATTGTTGCCGGTGGCGACGAGCCAGGCATCAAGGCGAGTAACGTTTGAGGTGATGCTGATGTTGGGAGCGATGATAACGACTGCGGGGACGGAATCGTCGGAAGAGGAGGCGTTCAGAGCGATGTCGTGGTTGATGAGGACGGTGGAGTTGGTGCGCAAAATGTAGGTGCCGTTTGCGACTATGCTGGGGATTTGGTCGATACTTGAAACGTTGCCGATGAGGTGCGATTCGATGCTATTAATAAGGTCTAGACGAGAGTTAACTTGGGCGCTACCGGTGGCGTTTGAGCCACATTTGTCGTTGGCGATGGTAATGAGGCTGAGATTGCAGAGAGTGGCACTGGAGGCGGCGCCGCGAGCGAGGGTGGCGGCGGAAGCCATCTTTTTGTTGGTACCGTTCGCGATGACGGCGAAGTCAGACCAGGAGCCGAAGATTTGACTGTAACGCGTGGTTTGAGAGGTGTCGATGCCGCCACCAGCAAGGACGGAGCCACCCCAAGCTTGGAAGGACGGACGCTTAGAGATGTTGCGGCAGATGGAGGCGGAGACGAAGTAGGGGCTGGAGATGCTGGTGTTTTTGTCGGAGTTGTATTTTTGAATGGCGATGGAAACACAATATTTGTCGCCGACCTGAAGTTCAGGAACAGTGATGGAACCGGTGCGGTAGCGAAGAGTGTGGGTGAGAGTGTTGCTGTCGTCGCGATAGACGTGGTTGTAGTTGGTGTTGCCGTCGTAAGACGGGACGTTGTCGGGTTGGCCGGAGAGGATGTTGCAACCAGAAGTGCCACTGAAGAAGGTGGAGCAAAGGTCGTTATAAGCGTTTCCGGAGTAGCCGGTGACACCGCCTTTGGTCCAGCCCTGAGCGGCGACGGAGGAGGAGCTCATGCTGCGCGGGACGGCGTAGCCGATGACGTAAACATGGGGGTTTTCGAGGTCGGTGAGGTAGTAGTAGTCGGCGTCGTGGTGGGTGACGGTGAGATCAAAGGTGATGTTGTTGTTTTCGCCGAGGAAAGAAACGTCATTATAGGTGCCTTCGGGCTCGATTTTGGTGATTTCGTAATTGTAGGGCCGATAAACCGTGAAGGTGGCGTATTCGCCGGTGCTGCGCGAGTCGGAATAGACCGGCGAGGTGGTTTGCGGGCTGGAGTCGAGTTTTTCTACGCGGTCAAAATACTGTGCGCCGGTTTGGGAAGTCCAGAAGGCAGAGGTGTAAACTTCTTTGCGGTTAATGCGATTGTAGCGGACGTACCAGGCGGCGCGACTGTTATAAGTACTTTGGCGGAAGGTCTTAGTTTGGCCGGCGTAAAGTACGTAGTCGGAGCGGTCAATGTTGGTGAGAGTGTTAGTTGCCGGTAGGTTGCTGTCGTTGGTGCTGGCACCGAAGGAAATGGAGGTGCGGCCAGCAGAACTGCTGGAACGCCAAGAGTCGCTGTTGTTTTTGTTGGTGGCGTTCAAAGTTACGGCGTAGTTTTCGACAAGGACGGAGCCGTTTGCGGGGTTGATTGGGTTCGGGTCGGTGTAGCGACGGTTGCGGATTTCGTCGAGCCATTCGTAACCGTGCATGTAAGTTTTGACGCTGTAATTAGAATCGCCATAAATTGAGGGCTGAAGGAAGGCGTTTTGGATTGAAGTGAGGCCGAAGAGCGATTTGTAATGTTCCTGGAAGGCACTTTGGCCGGAGGCGCTTTCGTCGAAGCCACCGGTGTCGTTGCGGCGCAAGATGTGGTCAAAATAGAATGTGGTGAAGTAACGCTGGGTTTCAAAGGCGGTGGTGGAACCGGAAAGCAGGCGCGAGCCGACGGGTGTGGCGGTTTTGACGGTTTCGCCGGTGACGGCGATGTTGTGATAGAGCGGAGAGTCGCTCGATACGGTTTCGGTCCAAGTGGGGTTTTTCAAGGTGACACAGATGGGGTTGGTGGCGGTGTAGGTGGACTCGCTGGTGAGATTGTCTTTGTGGCCGTTGCGATTAGAGGTGTCGGTGGCGGAGGTGTAAGTAACCTGGGAATTGAAGACAAGACGTTGACATTGATAGATGTAGGTGCCTTTATTAGCGGCGTTAAGGGTGAACTTGGGCGTGGTGGTGACGATAGTGCTGGCTTTGGCGGTGAGGGAGTTGTTGCCGCTGACTCTGACGCCAGAATTGGCGTCTTTAGAGGAAGTGTAATCTTTATAGCCAGCGTAGTTGGCGACAAAACAGCCGGCATCCTCACAATACTGAACTTTCCAGTTGACTTTAGTGGAGTTGACGTAGTAAGTGGTGTCGGCGGTGGAAGTTTTGTCGTCATCAGTGCGGGTGATGGTGTGGTTGAAGGTGGCAGTGTATTGGTCATAAGACGGGAAGGAGTCAACCCAGCGACCGTCGGAGTTGTTGTTGTTGCCGGAGTTGCGGACTTGGTTGTTGAGTGTGCCGGTGCGATTGGAGTCCGTGAGCGAAAGTTTGCGGTCACGGTCTTGGTTGACATAGGCGTCACTCGTGCCACCGTAATGGGCGGTGTAGTTTTGAGCGGGATTGGTGAAGTAATAACAATGAGAGGCGCGGCCGTCGAAGTAGTATTTGTCGGCGGTTTCATCGATGAAGACGATGGTGTTGTTGTAAGAAAGATAGAAACATTGAGTGGCGGAGCCACCGATGTCCACCGTGACGGTTTTGGCGGAACCGGTGTAAGAGTCGGAGGCGTTGAGGCCGAGGGCTTTGAAAGTGGCGGTGTGGGAAGTTGGGTAATTGCTTGCGCTGTACGCACCTTGATCGGGAGCGTTGGTGGCGTAGCGCGGAGCGACGTTCCAGGCGGGTTGCCAGTTGGTGCGAGTGACAGTGTAAGTGGGGGTGAGGGTGAACTGGGTGCGGAGGCCGTTGCCTTTTTTGTTGTCGCCGCCGTTATCGAAGAGATAGCTGCCGTTGGCGGCGGAAACAGAACCGGAGAAGGTGGCGTCCCATTTGTTGGGGTTGTAAATGCTGACGCAACGATAAGTGCGGCCGTTGAAATAGCGCGTGTCGAAGGGGCTGGTGAGAATGTTGGTGCCAATGTAGCCGACTTGGTTGTCAAAGGAGAGGTAGAAGCATTTATTTTTGGTGGTGCCACGGTCAACGCTGAAGGTGATGGTGATTGGGTAAACCGTGGGGGAGCTGGTTTTGGCGAGCGTGGTGCTTGACGCCGAGCCAGAGCCGGGGTATTTGCTGGCGTTGTAAGAAGTGCTGGCATCGTTGTTGACGGCGTAGCGGGAGGTGCCCCAGGTTGGAGTGTTGTCGGTGCGGGTGATTTTGTAATAAGTGGTGAGTTGATAGCCGTCAACATCATAGCCGGTGCCGCGGAAGCCACTTGAGGCGTTGCCGGTGAGGTTTCTGGTTGGAGAAACGTCGATGGCGCCGGAGAAATCGGCGTACATGGGGTTGTAGAGCGTAGTGCAGGCGTTGGCATAGCCCCAGGTGGCGCCGCCGCGAGAGGATTGAACATAGTTGATGGCGTTTTCGTAAGTTAAGTAGAAGCAGTGGGAGCCGGAGGTGCCGACGGATTGGGTGACGGTTTTGGTGCCGGTGGTAGGGTAGTGAGTTTGGCCGTTAGAGAGGTTGCCGGTGGAAGTGCCGACAGAAGTGGGGTAGGAGGAGCCGGAAGTGGAGTAAGTGGA
The DNA here is from genome assembly GCA_964402915.1 of uncultured Candidatus Saccharibacteria bacterium. Taxonomy (GTDB): domain Bacteria; phylum Patescibacteriota; class Saccharimonadia; order Saccharimonadales; family Saccharimonadaceae; genus Nanosyncoccus. Next base: position 13,356 of record CAYODV010000007.1, on the reverse strand, counting down.
GTAAGTGGAGCCGGGGTTGCTATTGGTGCGAGTGACGCTGTAGCCCGCTTTGATGTTAAAGCTGGTCGAGGAGCCGTCGCCAAGGAGGTTGGCGCCGTTTTGGGATTTGATGCGAGAGTCGCCGTTAGACGCCGGAGTACCAACGGAGCCGGAGAAGGTGGCGGCGTATTGCCAAACCGCGTAAAGCGTGGTGGTGCCTTCGCCGATGGTGATGCTGCTGCCGCCCCAATAGGAGGCGGCGGTGGCGGTGCTACTGGTGGACCAGCCGAGGAAGGTATAGCCAGAGCGCGTGGGCGTGCCAGTACTGACGGTGAAGGCTTTAGAAGTGGAGCCGTCAGTAGTGGTGCCAGATTGGGTGCCAGGGGCGCCGGAGCCGCCGTTGGCGTCATAAGCCAGGTTGAAGTATTTGGTTTTTTGGTAGTAAAACTTGACGTAGGAATTGTAGGTGGCTTCGCGGCCGCCGCTTAAGGTACTGCTGACATTGACAGTGAGCGTGCAGGTGGCGGGATTGCCGGAGTCGCAGCTGGCGCCGCTTAATGCCCAGCCGGGGACGGTGGCCTTGATGTAATCGTCGCTGATGCTTCCCCAGGAGCCATTTGAACTGCCACAAGAACGGTTGAGGGTGGTTTTGTCGGTGGTGATGCCGGAATCGAAACTGATGCCAGTGGCGTTTTTGCTGCCGCCGGAGCCACAACAATAGACGGCGCCACGAACGGTGAAGTCGAGCGAGCCGGAGCCATTCCAGGTTGGCCAACTGCTTTCATTCGTCCAGCCGCCGGTGAAGAAAATGGCTCCGTAAGACCAGCCGGTGGTGTAATTTGGACCGTTACAGCAAGCATAACGGCCGCAGACATCGGCAGTGGCGCCGGTGCTTTCGATGGCGCTACAGCCAGGTTCGCTACATTTAGCGTAAGTGCTGGTAGGAGTGAAAATTATGGCAGAGAAAGTAACGAAAATGCCGAGCACGGAGAGAAGCGCCGTAAAATGGCAAACGGAAGAGAGTTTCTTTCTAACCTCCAAAATCATTATGGTTATATTTTAACAAAAGCGAGTTAAAATTGGAAGACGATTTTGGTGGATTTTGAAGCGTTTTTTAGACGTGGCGGTGGTGTTTGCGAGCGGTTTCGACAAGTTTAGTGAGCTGGTATTTGACGGGGTTCAAGACGAAATCATGGGCGGGGGTGTATTTTAATTCTTCGCAACCAAAACTACGCTTGAACTCGCTGACGCCATAAAAGCGATGACTGGTTTCTTCGGTGCCGACAATGCCCCAAAGGTTGTAGCGTTTGATGCCACGCCTACGAGCTTCCTCCATGGCCTTTAAGTGGAGGAGCGGGGCGACGGAGTATTTAGTGCCGAGGTCGGAAGAAACGCCGTAGTGGTAACTGGCTTCGTTACCATAAAAAATCATGAAGTTCATGGCGAGGATTTCTCCGTCCTTTTTGCCGATGTACATGACGACTTCGTTGTTTTTAGCGAAGGCTTCGAATTGTTTAGTGAGGAAGGATTTGGTGAAGGGGACGTAGCCTTGACGGGCGGCGTGTTTTTGTTCGAGGTCGCAGAAGGCGGACATGATTTCTAAGTCTTGGCTGGTTTCTACGGTGAGGTCGTTTTTCTCGGCCTTGCGGAGTTTACGGCGGAAGCCTTGCGAGGCATCCTTAAGGATTTCTTCCTCGGATTTTTCGAGGTTTAAGATGCCGGCGTATTCGACGGAGAGGTACATGGGGGCTTTTTTGAAGCCGTGGGCGTTCATTAGTCTAAGAGATTGGTCGCTGAGTTCAAGCTGAGGGCGGAGGCGGACAAAAACGCATTTTAGACGCTTGCCTTCGGCCTTGATGTCGTTAAAAACGGCGTCCACGAGCGGTTTTTGGGTCCAATCAAGGATGGGGCCGCCGGCGATGGCGAGATAGCGACCACGCTTGGCCTCCTCCACGACGCCCGCGTAAGCGGCGAGAATGTTGCCGTCTGAATCTACGGCGATCTTGCGGACGATTTTGTTGCCGCGGGAAGCATGGAATTCATAAAAGTCCCAACTTTGAAGGAAGTTGGCTTCGGGATGGGAAGTGACGAAGGCGTCCCAGAGTTCACGGTTGCCGGCGTCGATGATAGGGATTTTTGACATAATTAAAGATTCCTTTTCTTTTTACGAGTGGTTTCGATGAGTTCATCGAGTTTGTAGCGGAGTTTGCTGATGACGATGTCTTGGGCGGGAATAAATTCGACGACGCGGCCGCCGAAGCCGGTTTTGAAAGTAGTGACGCCAGAGTAGCGGTGGTGCTCTACGCCCGGAGGGGCGATACCCCAAAGGTTGAAGCGTTCGAGGTTTTGAGTTTTGAGGTCTTTGATGGCTTGCCAGAGGAGGGCGGTGGAGCCGGGGAGTTTGCGGTTGAGGTCGGTTGAGGCGGCTTCGAAATATTCGGCCTCGCGACCGTAAATCAGAATGAGGCCGTAAGCGACAGGCTGGTCTTTGTCGTCGAGGACTTTGTAGAGCTTGAGGTGGTCAGGCGCGAAAGCGGTGCGTTCGGCGAGCAATTCTTTTTCTGACGGGGGGATGAAACCCTGGCGCTTGGCGGTGGCGGACTGGACGGCGTGAAATTCTTTGAAGGCGGCTTCGCTAGTGTCTTCGATAACTTGGAGACCGAGTTTTTCGCCCTTTCTGACTTCGTAGCGGGTTTGGCGGCGCATGGCCATGAGGAGTTCGTCCTCCGATTTTTTAAGGTCGAGAATGACGGTGTTTTGGGCGTGCAGGTGCATGGGGGCGGGGCGGAGGTCGTAAGATTTTTGGAGCGGGGCGAGGAGGGCTTGGTTTTCTGGGGTGTTTTCAAGCTGGGGGCGGAAGCGAACGAAAACGCATTTTTCCTGCTTGGCTTCGGTGACGATGCTTGAGAAAACTTCTTTGACCGTGGCGGGGTCGTGCCAGTCAAGGAGTGGGCCGCCAGGGATTTCTAAATAGCGGCCGCGTTTGGCGTTTTTGACGAGGCCGAGGTAAAGCGCGTCGCCGAAAGTGCGGACGATGAGTTTGTGGCCAATGAGGCGGTTGGTTTCGCCCCAAAGCGGGCTTTGGAGGAAGTTAGCCTCTGGGTGGGAGTTAAAAATCTTTTGCCAGGATTCTTCCATGTTAGACCTTTAGCTCGTGGCTTTTGATGATTTTTTTCGCAGTGGCGACCTGGGCTTTGTGGCGGCGGTCAGTGTACCAGGTGGGGAGGTTGACGACGTGTTCGGCGAAAACTTTGGCGTTTAGGCACCTAGTTTCAGGGAATTTGACTTTTTTGTAGTAACGCGCGGGGGCGACGGGGACTTCGTACCAAAACTCTTCCAGGCGGAAGCCGTGGGCCTTAAGTTCAGCTAGGCATTTTTCGCGGTCCTCGACAAGGTAAAATTCGCGGAGAGGAGTGTTTTTGAGAAGCTTAAGTTGGCGGAGGGCGAGGCGAGCTTGCCAGAAGGTGATGGTGGTGTCGAGGCGGAGCTTGGTGTCGGCAGAGCGTTCAATCCATTTCCATTTGAGGAGAAGGCCGAGCCAGTATTTTTCAAGGTGGAGATGGGCGAGGCCGCGGGCGATAGCGGCGAAGAAGGGGTACCAACTGGCGCGCGGGACGTCGCCACCTTTGGGGCGGCGGGAGAGCTGGGTTTTATCAAACCAAGCGGGGAAGGCCAAGCTTTTGTCGCGCAGGAGCACAGCGCCACCGGTGATGGTGTCGATGGCTTTGCCTTTGCCGAAAGAGAGGCAAGTGGCTTCGCCGACGGTGCCGATTTCGCGGCCGTCGGGGTATTTGCGGCCGGCCGAGTGGGCGAGGTCTTCGAGGAGGAGGAGATTATGTTTGGCTTTGACTTTTTCGAACTGGCGAATGTCAACGGGAAAACCGAAGGAGTTTTGGAGGATGAAAACTTTGATTTTAGGGTCGCCTTTCGCGAGTTCGTCCAGGGTTTTAGCGGAGTAATCTGGGCGGATGAGATTGGCGCCACTGAGGCTGCCGAGCGGGTTTTCGAGGTCGGCAAAAACCGGAACGAGGCCGGCAGTCTTGACTGCCTCTACGACGGCGTAGCAAGTGAAGCCGTTGACGACGACGTGGTCGCCTTTTTTGACTTTGCCACTGGCGATGAAAGATTGGAGAGCGAGGCAGATGGCGGAGCGACCAGAGAAAATTAACGAGGTGCGGGCGAGGTCGGTCTGGTAACGCTTGGCGAGAGCTTCTTCGAGGGCGACGTAGTGTTTTTTGCTGCCGAGAACGAAAGAATGGCGCCAGATGTCACGGGCGCGGTAGTTCGACGCGAGGCCGAGGAAAATCATTTTAGTTCCCTTTCGATGGCTTTGGCGAGGCCGGCGGGGTCGGAAATGTAAGGCGCGTGCGTCCAGCCTTCGTGGATGGCGAGGGTGGAGTCGGCGAGCTTGCGTTTTAAGACGTGAGCTTGGCGGGGAGGAGTGACGGTGTCATCTGCGCCCCAAAGAATGGCGGTGGGGGTGGTAACTTTGGCGAGGGTGAGGGTCTTGTCGGATTCAAGCATGTTGGTGAGGGTTTGTTTCATGTTTTCTGGAGCGCGTTCGTAGTCCATACTACCGGTGAGTTTATGGAAGACTTTGGAAACAAGGGGGATTTTCTTGAGCGGAGCGCCGAGTTTGGCGATTTTTTTAAGAAGGTTGCGTTTTTTGGACGGTTCATAGACTCCGGCGGCGTCAAGGAGGATGAGTTTTTTGAGTTTTTCCGGGTTTTTGGCGCAGAGGTTGAGGAGGATGCGGCCGCCGTTACTGTGGCCGAGGGCGATGGCGCCGTCGGGGAGGTTGCGGCTGGCCCATTTGACGTATTCGTCAATCGTCCAGACTTTGTCGGAGGGGGCGGTGAGGCCAGGAACGTGAAGCATTTTGACTTTGATGCCGGCTTTTTCCAGGAGCGCGAGGGTTTTAGTCCAGGGTTCGACGGTGTAAGTCCAGCCGTGAATAATGTAGAGCGTAGGTTCGGCGGAGAGGTTTTTGGTTTTTGCCTTGCCGTTCCAAACGGATTTGAGTTCTTCCGGTTTGGGCGGTTCGGCTTTGCGGACAGCGTGCGACATCTGGCGCATTATTCTAGCCCCCAAGTCTTGCGGCGTTTGATGGCGGCAGCTTCGCGGCGACAGAGTCTATTGGCGTCTTCGGGGTTTTCGAGGAGTTTTTCGATGATCCATTCAAGGTATTGCGAGCCTTTGAAAATTAAGGTTTCGGTGCCGGTGGTGTGTTTTTCAATGTAGGCGAGGGCGTTTTTGGGGTCAAGCGTGGTTTTGGGGGAGAAGCCGAGTTCTTTCAGGCGGGGAGCGGTGTATTTTTTGGTGCGGCGACCGACCAAAATGATTTCTTCGGGGCGAACGTTGGCGATGAGGTCGGCAAGTTTGCGGTGTTCCTCTTCTTCAATGGAGCCTTCGTCAACGATGTCACCGATGACGAGCCATTTGTGACTGGCTTTCATGGCGCGCGCCATTTCCAGAATGGACTGCATGGAGATGATGTGGGCGTTGTAGGAGCTGTCGATGAGTTTGATGCCGTTTTTGCCCATGAAGCAAGAGCTGCGGCCGGGCGGGAGGGGCATTTCCGAGAAGTCGGTTTTGAGGGGGATTTTGAGGTATTTCATGAGGTCGCGAAGCATGAGGAGCTGGATTGAAAGGTCACGCGGTTGAGGCGAGTTGAAACGGAAGGTGGTGGAAGGAGTGCCAAACTCGGTGCGGGTGGGGTAGACGGAGTATTTGACGATTTCGGACTTATAGTAACGATTGACGCGGGCCTTGATGTCACGAGTGGCGCGCACCATGAGCTCGTTGTCGCCGTCGATGAAGACGAGGCATTTGGTGTATTCGGGGAGTTTAGCAAATTCGTCCATGATGGCGAGGTCGAGGCTTTCGAACTTGCCATCTTTGACTTCTTGTTCAAACTGAACGGCGTGGGAGCGGCCGAGGGAAATCCAGAGGGTGATTTCTGGTTTTAGCCATTCGGCGAGGAAGTGGGCTTCGTGCGGGCGTTCGGCGTCGATTTCGACGACGTAGAAAGTTTCCTTGCGGCGGAAGTAGAGGGAGCGAATGGGGGCGGCGAAGAAAAGCCAGAGCCAGCGGAGTTTACTGCCACGGATGCCTTTTAGACCCAAGAGGTCGAACGGGACGCCGAAGGCGGAGTTGGCATCGTGAGAATAGTGGGCGTCGGAGCCGAGCTCGAACTCGACCATGTGGAGCATGGTGGTTTTACCGGCGGAGCCGGTGAGGGCGATGATGCGAGGGTGCCAGCGTCGGAGAGCGAAGTTCGCAAAGAAGCGGAAGTACCCCGCCACGATAAAATAAAAGCGTTTCTTCAGACGCGCAGTTTTTGTCATACTTTCAGTATACAAAAAACTTGCCGTGCTGGCAAGTTTTTTATCGTAAGCGAGTTACATGCGGATCTCTGCGTCAACGCCGGCCGGAAGAGCGAGGTTTTGGAGGCTCTCGATGGTCTTCGGGGTGGCGTTAGAGATGTCGATGAGGCGTTTGTGGACTTTCATTTCGAAAGCTTCGCCGCCGGTCTTATAGACGTGCGGGGACTTCACAACGGTGAAGGTTGAGCGCTTGGTTGGGAGAGGCACGGGGCCGGAGACGGTGGCGCCGGTGCGGATGGCGGTGTCAACGATTTGTTTGGCGCTTTGGTCGATGACGCGGTGGTCATAGGCCTTGAGGCGGATGCGGATTTTTAATCCGGCGTCCTTGGTAGCTTTGTCAGCCATGAATGATTCCTTTCTTCCTCCGTAACCTCGAAAGGATGGAGTTCTCGGAGATAGATGGTTATGTTTGATACATATATATTATATAGTATTTTTGAGGATTTGGCAAGAAAAAACTCCCTGGTTTTTGCCGGGAGTTTTTAGGGGCTTAAGCTCTAGCCTTTGCCGACGATGCTGGTGAGGACAAAGTTGACGATGGCGTAAGCGAGAATGGCGATGGCCAAGCCAACTAGACCGTAGAGAATGGTGTTTTTGGCTTTAGTGACGGCCGCGGAGTCGCCGCCGGAAGTGGTGTATTGGACGCCACCGATGATAACCATGACGACGGCGAGAAGGCCAACGACGTAGAGAATGACGTTGATGACGTTTTTGACGGTCGTTTTCAGGTCGGTTTCCTCAAATTCGTCGGAGGTAGATTCAATACCGTCGCGGTAGCCAGCAGCGCTCGCGAGCTGCGGAGTAGCGACTACGCCAAAGACGCCGGCAAGAGCGAGGACGCCAGCAATGACGAGGGTTTTAAGTTTGGTAAAAGTTTTTAACATGTGACTCCTTAGATATTATATTATCTATGTTGAATCTAGTTTACCATGAGCGGAATAGATTTTCAAGAGTTTTTTAATAAACTCTTGAGGTTATTTGTCCCAGTCGAAACCTTCGCCGAAGTGGCCGTAGCGGGCGGTGGGTTCATAAATCGGGCGGCGGAGGTCGAGGGCCTTGATGATGCCGGCGGGGGTGAGGTCGTAGCCTTCGATTTCTTCGGGCTTACCGTCGATGATGACGGTTTTTTCTAGGGGTTCGGCAAGGCCGATGGCGTAAGCGAGGCGGACAAAGACTTCGTGGGCGTTTCTTTTGCGGAGGTAGTCCACGGCGACTCGCCGAGCCATGTAGGCGGCGGAGCGGTCAACCTTGGTGGCGTCTTTGCCGGAGAAACAGCCGCCGCCAATCGGGATGCGGGGGCCGTAGTTGTCGACGATGAGTTTACGACCGGTGAGGCCAGTGTCAGCTTCAAAGCCGCCTTGGTTCCAGTCGCCGGCGGGGTTGGCGATGATTTGAGCGTTTTCGCTGAGGTTATGTTTAGCGATGAACTGTTTGATGAGGGCTTCAAGTTCGGCCTTGGGGGCGTTTTGGAAGGAGGCGACGACGGAGTCGAGCTGACCTTCGGGGTTTAACGTGACCTGAGTTTTGCCGTCGAACGGGTATTTTTGGTAAATGAATTGGTTAAGACGGCGGGCGAGGACGACTTCTTTCGGGAGCATTTCCGGAGTTTCCGAGCAAGCATAGCCAATCATGATGCCTTGGTCGCCAGCGCCACCGACGTCAACGCCCTGAGCGATTTCGGGGGATTGCTTGACGATTTTGGTGTGGACTTCGATTTTGGGGTCGCCAGTAATGCGCTTGACGATGGCTTCGAAGTCGGGGCCGATGGCGGTGGAGGTGATTTCGCCGGTGATGAAGACGACGCCGTGGCCGCCGCAGGTTTCCGCGGCGACGCGGGCGGTCGGGTCTTCTTTTAAGTAAGCGTCCAAAATGGCGTCAGAGATTTGGTCGCAGAGCTTGTCGGGGTGTTTCGGAGAGACGCTCTCCGCAGTGCGGTAAAACTTATAAGTATTTTCTTCCATAATGTTTCCATTATAGCACGATACTGGCCAACATGTTCTCTAACTCTTGATTTTTGTTGAACATGGCGAAGGTGGCGAGGCGAGCGGCGAGGGTGCCATCCCAGAGAGTGAGAGGAGAGTAAGAAGTTTTTTCAAGGTCAACCGAGGCGACTTGGCCATGGTTGGCGCAGAGGATTTTGCCTTCGTGGAAGGTGAGGATGGCGGTGGGGTAGGAGAGGGTGAATTTATGGAGGGTTTCGACGACAGGGAGGAGGGGTTCGGAGAGGAGGAGCGGGCGAGGGTAGTAGAGGGCGCGGAAGAGCTTTTGAAGGCTGGCGAGCGAGGCGACGAGGTAAAGCGGGTCGTGAGAGATTAAGGTTTCGGCTTCGGCGGTTAGAAGGTCGATGGCGTCGCGGGTGACGAGGAGGGGGAGGCCGGGAGTAGTTTTAATCATTTCGGCGAGGGCGACGAGGGTGATGGAGTTTTTGGAGAGGTCGCCGAGGATGAGGCTGAAGTCGGAGCCGTCGAGACCTCTTCTGAATTCGGGGGTGTCGGCGAAGGAGCCGGAGTCGGTGCTGGCGTAAAATTCGAGGCTAGGGAGAGGGGGAAGTTTAGGTTTGAGGACATCCGGGAAGAGGTTGTTGATGTTTTCTAGGAAGGGGAAAGTTTGGTTTAAGTATTCGGCGATTTTGACTTCCGTGGCGAAGCTGGCGGAGTTGCCGCCGACAATTTTGATGGTTCCCCGTTTTTGTTCCGGGAAGTTCCAAGAGAGGTCGGCCTTGAGTTTTTTAAGGTCGGGGTTTTTGGTCCAGTAAGGCGTTGGGGCGGGCATTTAGCGGTTCTCCGTTTCAGGGAAGTCGAGGGTGATGGAGATGGGGCAGTGGTCAGAGCCTTGGATTTGTTCGTAGATTTCGGCGGCGGTTAGGTTTTGGCGGAGGGAGCTGGAGATGAAGAAGTAGTCAATGCGCCAGCCAACGTTGTTTTTGCGAGCCTGACCCCAGTGCGACCACCAAGTGTATCTTTGTGTTTTTGGGTTTAGGGTGCGGAAGGTGTCGAGGAAGCCGGCGTTTAGTAAGTTGGTGAGGCCTTCACGTTCTTCGTCGGTGAAGCCGGCGTTGTGGTGGTTGGTGGCGGGTCTTGCTAAGTCGATTTCTTCATGGGCGCAGTTGAAGTCGCCGCAGGTGATGACGGGTTTTTGTTTTTCTAGTTCTTTAAGGTAGTCTTTGAAGGCGGGGTCCCAGTCGGTGTGGCGAAGATTTAGGCGGGAGAGGTCGGGTTTGGAGTTCGGGGTGTAGACGTTGATGAGGTAGAAGTTGTTGAAATCCAAAGTCAGAATACGACCCTCGCTAACGGCGGCTTCTAGGGCTTGCGGTCGAGCGCTCTTGTCGGGGTCTCCAGACTCGGCCGAGGACGTCATACGCTGGGCGTCCGGCAGAACCGCCCTACGGGCGAACCTGTCGGCGCCGTCAGGAATATACGTCGTCGTCCTCGCAGGTGGAAAAGACCCCGACGAAGAGCATCTCTCCCCGCGCCTAGAAGCCTCCTCGCAAGCCTTTTTAACCAAAACCGCAGTTCCGCTGTAACCCGGACGTTTCGCGGGGTTCCAGAAGATTTTGTAGTCTTTTAGGGCGTCAGCCTCGAAGAGGTCGAGCTGGTCAGGCCGGCATTTGATTTCTTGGAGGCAGAGGATGTCGGGGTGGTGGTCGTTCAAAAATTGTTGGAGGGCGCCCTTGCGGAGTACCGCGCGGAGGCCGTTGACGTTCCAGGAGAAAAGGCGGATTTTACAGGGGTCGGAGGCCTGTTTTTGCGCAAATTCCTCCCGCGCTCTAATCATTGTATTTTCCCCTTTCAAAATCACGTTTTTTGATGGTTTCGCGCTTGTCATATTTTTTCTTGCCACGGCCTAAGGCGATGACGAGTTTGATGTGGCGGCCACCGGCGAGGAGTTTGACGGGGACGATGGTGGAGCCGGCGATTTTTTGACGTTCAAGGTTTTTGATTTGTTTTTTGGTGGCGAGGAGGCGGAGGTTTCTGGCGGTGTCGGCGCCGAGGGTGAGGTTGTTGAGCCAAAGTTCCCCGTTTCTAATCGTGACGAAAGAGCCCTTGAGCTGGACGTGGTGGTCGCGGATGAGGCGAACTTCGGGGCCGGAGAGGGAGATGCCACAAGTCAATTCTTCGCCCAGTGCGTAGTCGAAGTGGGCGCGGCGGTTGACCGTGGTGGTCGCGGGCTGCTTTTTCTTTTTCATATCTCTATTATAGCACGTTCGTTGGGGCAGTTATTCAGAACATTTTTGATGGCGGTTTTTTCGGCGTCGGTGACCCAGAGGTGGTATTTGGATTTGACGGAGATTTGGCGGGCGACGTAGGTGCAGCGGAATTTTTTGTTGGGCGGGAGCCAAGTGGCGGCGTCGCCGTCGGATTTATTTTGGTTGGTTTTGGCGTCCACGGCGAGGAGGTTCAAGGGGTCGGTGGCGAGAGCGTAGCGTTCGTCGGCGGTGAGGTTTTGGGCGCCTTTTTGCCAGGCGTCAGAGAGGGCGACGACGTGGTCGATTTGGAGGCCGGTGGTGAAGTCGGATTTTTGGTAGAAAATCAGGTGGGAGCCGGTGTAAGGTTCGTCAAATTCGCCAGAGATGACGGTGCAGTTGTCTTCGCTAGACACGACGGCGGTGTCGCCGAGTTCGCGTTTGATGATGCGCTGGCGAAGGGAGCAGCCGTCGATGGTGGGCCAAGATTTGTAGAATTGTTCCCGGTCGTAACCGGTTTTCGGCGCGCGGCCTTTGACCTCCAGGGTTTCCAGGACGTTGATGGCGAGTGTTTGGTCATTTGAGGCTACAGCGCCGAGAGGGTCGAGGTTGGAGGAGGCGGGGTTGGTGGGGACGACGACGGTTTCGTAAGAAGCGGGATTGAGAAGAATGATGCCGAGGATGGCGAGGAGGAGGGCGAGGACGCCGCTGATTTGGCGGGCGCGGTAGGGGTTCTTCTTCGTGGGCATATACTATATATTATAGCAGACATTATACTATGACGGGCATCTGGGGCAAGAAAAATCCCCGCGAGGGCGGGGAGATTTCGATTGGTTTTTGGTTTTAGCTGTAGAGGTTTTCTACGGCGATGGAGGGGCCCATGGTGGTGGTTACGAAGACGGATTTGACGTAGTTCCCTTTGAGGGATGCCGGTTTTTGGGCCTTTAGAGAATCAAAGAAGGTGTTGGCGTTTTCAAGGAGCTTGTCCGCGCCGAAGGAGACTTTGCCGAGGCCGATGTGGACGATGGATTGTTTGTCGACGCGATATTCGACTTTGCCGGCTTTGGCTTCTTTGACGGCTTTTTCGAGATCCATGGTGACGGTGCCAGCCTTCGGGTTTGGCATCAAACCTTTGGGGCCGAGCATGCGGGCGTATTTGCCGAGCTTGGGCATGTATTGCGGGGTGGAGATGAGGACGTCGAAGGCGATTTCGCCTTTGTCGAGGCGCTTTAGGAATTCGGCGTCTTCGGCGATGTCGGCGCCAGCTTCTTTGGCCTTTTTGGCGAGGTCAAGCGGAGCGAAGACGGCGACGCGGACGGTCTTGCCGTTACCGTTCGGAAGAACGACGGTGGTGCGGATGTTTTGGTCGGCTTGGCGCGGGTCGACACCGAGGCGGACGTGAGCTTCGACGGTGGCGTCAAATTTCACGGGGTTGGTTTCGACGGCGAGCTTGATGGCTTCGGCGAGGGGATAGACTTTACCCTTTTCGATTTTTTCGTAAACCTTGCGGTAGTTTTTGCCGCGGCGTTCGATGAGCGGGCGGGTGACGGGTTTAGCGCCTTTGGGTTTTTCGGCGGCTTCGGCGTCTTCTTTGGCGCGTTCAACTTTGCGAGCTTGGCGCTCTTCTTCGGCTTTAACTTCTTCGATGTGTTTTTTGGATTTTTTGCCGGATTTGGCGAATTTTTCTTCCTCGACCGGGGCTTCGGTGACTTCGGTTTCTGGAGTTTCGACGACTTTTTCGTCTTTAATTTCTTCCGCTTCAGCGGGTTTGGCGTCTTTAGCCATAAGTTTGGAATCCTTTCTGTGGTGATAGCGAGCGCAGATTTACGGCGCTCTCCCAGCATGAATTAATATATGTCGCTATTATAGCATGTTTTTCTCAAAAAAGATAGCCCCTGGGGCTATCTTTTTGGAATTAGTCGACGACTTCGACGCCCATGGAGCGGGCGGTGCCGGCGACGACTTTGACGGCGCCGTCGAGGTCAATCGCGTTCATTTGTTTCATTTTTTTGTTGGCGATTTCTTCAAGCTGAGCGCGGGTGATTTTGCCGACCTTTTCGGTGTTCGGGCGGCCAGAGCCTTTTTCGAGCTTGATAGCCTCACGGATGAGGTCGTCAACCGGTTGACCGAGGCAGACCCAGTCAAACGTGCGGTCTTCATAGACCTTGATGTGGACGATGACGTTTTTGCCCATGAACTCTTTAGTGGCCTCGTTGAAGGGGTTGATGAAATCCATCATGTTTAGACCCCATTGACCGAGGGTGGAGCCAACTGGAGGGCCAGCGGTGGCCTTGCCACCAGGGATCCTCAACTTGAGGTTTCCGATAACCTGTTTGTTTGCCATAATAATATATACTCCTTTTCTAGAAGTGCGTAACGCACTATATTATACCTAAATTTTTGCAACTTGTAAAGCGTCGAGTTCGACGGGCGTTTCGCGGCCGAACATGCTAACCATGACCTTGAGCTTACCCTTGGTTTGGTCGATTTCGGAGACGGTGCCTTCGAAGCCTTTGAACGGGCCGTCGGTGACGGAGACGACTTCGCCGATTTCGTAGTTGACGGAGTATTTCGGGTCTTCCACGCCCATGCGCTTTTTGATTTTGGTGATTTCTTTTTCGGAGACGGGGGTGGGCTGGGTGCCGGTGCCGATGAAGCCGGTGACGCCAGGGGTGTTGCGGATGATGTACCAGGTTTCGTCGGAAAGCTTCATTTCGACGAGGACGTAGCCCTGGAAGATTTTTTTGTCAACGACTTTGCGTTTGCCGTTTTTGATTTCGATTTGTTTTTCTTTGGGGACGATGGCGT
>CAYODV010000006.1:0-27490 GCA_964402915.1 uncultured Candidatus Saccharibacteria bacterium | reverse complement strand
TAGTTTTGAAGCCGAGTGATTTTGTGCACCTACATAATCACACGCATTATTCCCTCCTCGATGGGCTGACGAAGATTCCGGAGCTGGTGAGTTTTGTGAAGGAAAAAGGGATGGAAGCAGTCGCCGTGACAGATCACGGCACGATGTCGGGCCTCGTAGAGCTTTATAAGACTTGTAAGGACAATGGGATTAAGCCGATTTTGGGGCTGGAGGCGTATGTGGCGGCGCGGAATTTGGAAGACCGTGACCCGGCGCATGATAAGCAGAGGTTCCATATTACGCTCCTTGCGATGAACAATAAGGGGTTTGAGAATTTGTGTCGGCTGATGAGTAATGCGGAGATTAACGGGAAATATTATAAGCCGCGCACCGACCATAAAGATATGGAGAAGTATAGCGAGGGGATTATCTGTCTGTCGGGGTGTGCGGGGTCGGAGATTAGTGAAGCTTTGCGCGCGGGGGACGAGAAGAAGGCGCGGGAGCTGATTGCGTGGCACAAGAAGGTGTATGGCGATCGGTTTTATTTGGAGATGCAAGACCATGGGCATCCGGATTCGCCGACGCATTGGAAAGAGCAACAGAAGATTAATGAGTGGCACATGGCGCATGCGGAGGAGCTGGGGGTGCCGCTGGTGGTGACGTGTGATGCGCACTATTTGAAGCATGAAGACCAAGATACGCACGAGGTGCTGCTCTGTGTTGGTACGGGGTCGAATTTGTCCGATACGAACCGGATGAGCCTGAAGGAGTTTGAACTACATGTAATTCCGCCGGAGGAGATTATTGAGCGGTGGGGGAAGACTTGCCCGGAGGCGGTGCTGAATACGCGGAAGATTGCGGAAAGATGCAACGTTGAGCTGGAGCTGGGGCGGATTTTGATTCCGAAGTTTCCGGTGCCGGAGGGGGAGACGGACAAAACATATCTTGATAAGTTGGTTTTTCGGGGACTAGTGTTTAGATATGGCGGGAAGACGGAAGAGGAGACGAAGGAGCTTTCCATTGTGGAGTGCCGAAAGATTTTGACGGAGGTGGACAAGGGGCGGGATGAGTTGCATAAGCTCTTGCCGCGGATTGATTATGAGCTGAGCGTGGTCGATAAGATGGGGTATAATGGCTATTTCTTGATTGTTTGGGACTTTATTAACTGGGGTAAGCGGAAAGGGATTATTTATGGGCCGGGGCGTGGGTCGGCGGCGGGGGCGCTACTGGCGTATGCTCTCAGAATTACCGAGCTGGATCCGATGAAGTATGATTTGCTGTTTGAGCGGTTTTTGAACCCGGACCGGATTTCCATGCCAGATATTGATACGGACATTCAAGATACGCGGCGGGATGAGGTGATTGAGTATTGTACAGAGAAGTATGGTAAGGGGCGGGTGTCGAACATTGCGACGTTTGGTAAGATGATGGCGAAAAACGCGGTGCGGGACGTGGCGCGGGTGCTCGAAGTGCCATATGCGGAGGCGGACAGGCTCGCGAAGATGGTGCCGGACCCGGTGATGGGGCACCATGTGCATTTACCGGATGCGATTCGGGATGTGCCTGACCTGAAGAATGAGTATGAGACGAATCCGACGAGTAAAGAGGTGCTGGATTTTGCTTCGAAGCTTGAGGGGACGATTCGCGGGCATGGCGTGCACGCTTGTGGCGTAGTGATTGCACCAGATGACCTCGTGAAATTTGTGCCGCTGGAAGTTTCCGCGAAGGGGCCGATTGCGACGCAGTTCCCGATGGGGACGATTGAGGAGCTGGGGCTGCTCAAAATGGACTTCCTCGGCCTATCTAACCTTTCCGTGATTAATAATGCGCTCAGGATGGTGCGGAAGGTGTACGGTGAAGATATTGATATGTATGGCGTGCCGCTGGACGACCCTTTGACGTATAAGCTGCTTCAGAATGCGGAGACGACAGGGGTGTTCCAGTTAGAATCGCCGGGGATGAAGAGGTATTTGAAGGATTTGAAGGCTGACCATTTTGAGGACATTATTGCTATGGTGGCGCTGTATCGTCCGGGGCCGATGCAGTTTATTGATAGTTTTATTCGGCGGAAGCATGGCAAGGAGGAGATTACCTATTTACATCCGGGGCTAGAAAACTCGCTGAAGAGTACCTATGGGATTTTGATTTATCAGGAGCAGTTCATGCAGATTAGTCGGGAGTGGTGCGGGTTTACCGGCGGGCAGGCGGATACTTTGCGCAAGGCGGTCGGCAAGAAGAAAGTGGATTTGATGGAGAAGGTGAAGCCGCAGTTTATTGAGGGGGCGATTAAAGTCGGCGGGGCGACGAAGGAGATTGCGGAGGAGTTTTGGCGCGAGCTACTTGATTTTGCGAACTATTGTTTTAACAAGAGCCACGCCGCGTGTTATGGGCTGGTGGCGTATTGGACGGCGTATCTGAAGGCGCATTATCCGGATGCGTATATGGCGGCGCTGATGACCTCTGATATGAGGTGGACGGACCGGCTGGCGATTGAGATTGCCGAGTGTAAACGGATGGGGTTGAAGGTGTTAGGGCCGGACGTGAACGAGAGCTTTGGGGACTTTGGTATTGTGAAGGGTGAGAAGACGATTCGCTTTGGCCTGTCGGGGATTAAAGGGGTCGGGAGGGCGCTCGTGGAGGAGAAAGTGATTCCGGAGCGGAAGCTGAATGGGCCGTTTAAGAGCGTGTGTGATTTTGCGAAAAGAGTGGATTCGACGAAGTTTAACAAGAAAGCGTGGGAGTCGACGATTAAGACTGGCGGGTTTGACCGGTTTGGGACACGGAGTGATATTTTGTATAATTTGGAGGCGATTCAGGCGTATGGGGCAAAGATGCAGAAAGATGCCGCGAGCGGCCAGACGGATCTCTTTGGTGCGTTTGGGGCGGCCGCGGCGGTGCCAGAGGTGGAGATTAAGCCGGCGCCGGCGCAATTCTCGGAAAAAGAGCAGCTTTTATGGGAGCGCGACCTGATGGGGCTGTATATTTCTGCGCATCCGCTGGACAAATATGATAAGTTTTTTGAGGAGCAGACGCATCCGTATTCTTTGGTGTCGCAAGAGAACGACGGGAAGACGGTGGTGGTTGGTGGGATTATTACGAGTGTGCGGACGATTTTAACCAAGAGTAATACCAAGATGGCGTTTGTGAAGATTGAGAATAAGGAAGCGGAGCAAGAAGTGATTGTGTTTCCGAGCGTGTATGAGGAGTTTGGGGGGAAGCTGGTGCAAGATAATGTGGTGAAGGTGACGGGGCGAGTGAATGCGCGCGATAAAAACGGGAATGTGACGCCAGAGGTGAAGGTGTTAGCGGACAGCGTGGAAGTGATTTCTGACGAGATGTTGGCGGGGTACGAGAGTACGGGGACGCGCTTGGAGCCGCCGAAAGAGGCGGCGGGTGGGGGTTTTGCGCGGCGGAGGAACAATAGGAGTTCGGCGGAGGGGGTGTATCGAGGGGCGCCGAAGCAAGCGCCGGTGGCGCCAGAGTCGGTGCGGGTGGTGAATCCGCCGAAAGATACAAGGGGTGAGAAGGTGTATATTTTGGTGGAAGAGCCGGAGAATGTGGAGTTACTCGCGAGTATTAAGCGGGTCTGTGATAAGAATGGGGGGTTTAACGAGGTAATTTTGGTGCTACAAGAGAAAGAGGAGAAGAAGGCGCTGAAGATGCCGTTTAGAGTGGAGGTTTGCGAAGAGTTTATGAATGGGATGAAAAAAGTGGTAGGTGAGAATAATGTGAAGGTGAAGTGAGGTTGAAAAAGCGCCTCTTTAGGAGAGACGCTTTTTCGTTGAGAGTTATTCGAGGTTGAGTGGGTCGCGGTCGACGATGACCAGGACGGTGCCGTTACGGTGTTTGCTTACCCATTTGGCGTTTTCTGGTGCCAGGCGGACGCAACCGTGGCTGACGGATTTGCCGAGGACGTCATCGGGGTCGTCTGCTACCCATTCGCCGTTTTTCCAGTGGTCTAGCGTGGCGTGGAGGTAGAAGTAGCCGAGGGCTTCTTCGTGATAAAAACCAGTGGCATCATCCGCCTTCCAGACATCCTTTTTCCAGATGTAATCGTGGTTTTTGCCCTTTTTGTTGCTCAGGAGGAAGGTGCCACTGGGGGTGATGTACCCCTTTTTCTGGTTGCCGGTGGCGGCTTTCCATTTGGCGATGAGGAGCCAGCCGTCTTCTTTGGTTTCGAAAACGTAGTGGCGGTTGGTGTCTAAGGCCAAGATGAAGCCATAGCCACTGGAGCTAGCAGAGAAGGCTTCAAACAGGTCGGGTGCGTAGTAGATGCAGTCGGTGTAGTTCTTGCCGAGCTTTTTCCAGGTTGCGGGTCCGCAGATGCCGTCAACCTTGAGGCCAGCAGCGTACTGGAAGAGTTTTAACCTGGTTAAGGTTTGCGGGCCAAACTTGCCGTCAACTTTAAGAGGCTTGAGCTTTTTGATGTTGACGTAGTAGTCCGAGGAGTGACTCTTGATGAAATCCAGCTTGTCGTTTAAGGCGCGCTGGAGTTCTTCGATCAGTTCCTCGTCCATTTCGACGTAGCCACTTGTGTCCAAGTAGTATTCGTCGGCGCGGGCGACACTGATGTTGGAGATCAGTACTAAAGTGAAGATGGCGGCGGCGAATAGAGCGATGACGCCCAGAATCTGCAGGATGACGACGAGTTTTCTCAACATTTGATATTCCCCCTTATATCTTTTTTAATCTCAACGAAATTGTTGGTGCAATCTTGACTAACTAGCCAAAATTAGTTCAATTATAGCATAAACGAGATAAAAAGTCAAGGTAGAGAAGTATGCGAGGTTCTTTTCTCGACGGAAGCCTCCTCGCAGTCGTCAAAATAACCTTAATAGTCGGATTTTTTGCTTGCAGCAAGCTCTACGCAGAAAAATCCGTATCAAGGTTATTTTGACTGCTGGCGTCGGCTTTTTATTGTCTCGAAAAGCCCTCGCATACTTCTTTCCTATCTTGGGGCTTTGAAAACACCAGCGAAGAAGCCGCAGATTGTGCCGAAGAATTTGCCGAGGCTATTTTTTAGTTTTTTCACCGAATCTCTTTTCTACGGCGGAGACGACGGCGTCTTTGATGGCGCCGGTGGTGTCAGTGACGTCTTTTTTGACGGTTTTGGTGGTGGAGGTGGCGGCGGTTTTAACGCCGGCGACGGTGTCTTTGGCGTCATCCATGATGCTGTTGCCTTTGTTGGCGATGCGGTTGAGCTGTTTCATGAGGTGTTTAGCGTCGCGCGAGAGGTCGAGCAGGCGGTTAAGCAGCATGATGCCGAGAATTAAGAAGACAAAAAGGGTGAGCGAGAGGATGGCGACGATGATCCATTCTGCTGTGTTCATAGGTTACCTCCTTTAGGGGTGTTAGTTTTTAGTGATGAAGTCGCGGATTTCTCCGGCGTAATCTTCGGTGGTTAAGATGTGTTTCAAGAGGGCAAGAGAGTAGTTTTTGGGGTCGCCGGTGGTCATCCAGAGGCCAGAGGTGGGTTTGGCGTAGGCGTGGCCGGTGGGGATGAGTTTGGCGATGGCTTCTGGGAGCCAGAGTTCGTCGTCTTTGCCGGTGTTTTCTGGAATGAGGTGCTGGAAGATTTCTGGGGTTAAGAGGTAGCGGCCGTAAGAGGCGAGGTCAGAAGTGGCTTCTTCGGGAGCCGGTTTTTCAACGAGACCGCGAAGGATTTCGGTGTCGGGGTCGTAATCGACGGCGCCATATTTGGAGATTTCTGCGTGAGGGACGAGTTGGCAACCGATGATGGCGCGGGCGTCGGGGTGTTTTTCGAAGGATTCGACGAGTTCTTTGACGGCGGAGGGGCCAAAGACGACGTCGTCCGACCAGAGGGCGATGAAGGCTTCGTCGGCGGGGATGAGGTTTTTGGCGCTCGCGATCGGGGAGCCGTTGCCGTAAGGGAGGGTGGGGTCTTGGGTGATGAGGGTGATTTTGGGGAAGGCGAGGACTCTTTTGACGGGGGCGAAGCGGTCGGATTTGCCCTGGGCGGCGAGTTGAGCTTCGACGTTTTTGACGGGGTTGAAGAAGTAATCTTCGTAAATGTTCTTTCCTTCCGGAGTGACGACGAGGATGATTTCTTCGATGCCGGCCTCAAGACATTCTTCGATGACGAGTTGGATGGCGGGGCGGTTGCCGATTGGGAGCATGCCCTTTGGGACGGTTTTGGTGATGGGAAGGAAGCGGCTGGCGAAGCCGGCGTCGGTGACGATGGCCTTAGTAGGTTTTTTGTAGTTCATAAATAATTAGATAACTCCTTGAGTTACTAGTATAACATTATTTAGAGCGTTTGACAACTTTCTTTGAGCGAGATTTGCGAGTTTTAGCGGCTTTTTCGGCGGATTCACGGCGAGCGACGTGGTCTTCGAGCTTTTGGGCGCGGTTATGGACACCATAGAAGAGGGCGCAGGTGCCAAAAATCATGAGGTAAACACCGAAGAAGCGGGTGAAGAATTCGCCGGAGTTGAAGATGACGATGCCCATGATGGCGCCAACCATGCCGCCGAAGACCCAAGTGAAGCGGTCGGTGGGGTCAACCGTGGCGCGGAAGCCAGAGATGATTTCCGAGAAGCCGCGGAGGAAGGTGTAAGCGGCGATGATGTAGAGGTGCCAGACGGTGTTTTCGCTGAGGGTGAAGAGGAGAGCGAGGGCGACGACGGCGTCAATGACGGCGAGGCTGACGGAGACGGCCCAGCCGGTTTTTTGGCGGGCGCGGTAGAGGGCGTTGATGAATTCGATGATGGAGAGGCAGAGGAGGAAGATGCCGACGGTGGTGACGACCGAGGCGAAGCTGCGACGCATGTCGAAGAGGATGGTGGCGCCGAAGCCAATGGCGATGAGGCCTTTGACGACGAAGAGCAGCCAGTGCGAGTCGATGTATTTACGGTTGATGTGTGCCATGTGTAACTCCTTTATTGATTAAATGAAATGGTTTCGATGATTTGGTTGAAATCTTCGCGATAGATTTCGGCGTCGGTCTGGATGAGGATGGTTTTGTCGCGCATTTTGAAGATGATGAGAGAGCCGACGAGGTTGTTTAAGAGCTGGCCGTCGTAGCGGGTGGCGTCGGTGCCGTTGATGGAGACGGCGCTGGCGGCGAGTTTACCGCTTTGGACGAGGGATTTATAGCGGCCAGTGGCGGTTTCGACGGTTTCGGTGCGGATGGAAACGCGGAGGGCGTTGATGGTGGTGGAGGAGACGGGCGGGACTTCAACGGGGTGGAGGTAGGCTTCAAAGTCGCCGCCGGTGGCAGAGGCGTCTTTGCCGATGTAAACGCTCCAGGTTTTGGGGAATTTGAAGGTGAGAGAGCCGTAGTCGGAGGGGCCGGTGAAGGTGGAGTAAGGGAGTTTTTCTTTGGCGACGTATTCGGCTTCGAGTTTGTCGGTGATTTCCTTTTCGCGGTCAAGGACGCCGGCGGCGACTTGAGATTCGACGTCGCTTTTGGCGGTGCGGTATTCGGAGTTGAAATAGTACGCGAGGAGGAGGGCGCCAACGAGGAGGAGGGAGAGGAGGATGATGATGATGGTTTTGATGAGGCCGGAGTTGGAGGCGGGCCTATTGGTGAGTTTGGCGGAGCCGGCGGGGGCGATGGAAGGGGGTGTAGAAGGGGGCATAGAAGAGGGTTGGTTAAACATAAGTTTATTTTAGCATAAAAGTTTTATTTAGTAAAATCTTTGTTGATGATTTCAATGTTGTTTTTCAAGGTCGCTAAATCTTCTTCGATTTCTTTGGCGAGCGCGACGGCGGCTTTATAGTTTTCTTCGGCTTTATCGAGATTGAAGTCGTCGGAGTAAAACCATTGAACTTGTTCGTTCAGTTTAGTGATTTTTTCGTTGATTGACATCTATTACCTTTGCGTTTATTAATTTATCGTATGTTGTAATTTTTACAACATTTCCAGGGGAGAAGTTGCCGGTGACGATGCTGTAGCCCTGTTTTAGGACGTTTTCGGGGTTGAGGGAGTCGAGGATTTTCTGGGTGTTTTTGAGGTCTTTTTGCGCAGATTCGATGCGCGCTCTAATCATGCTACTAACAGAGGTGAGTGAGGCGGAGTTGGTGGATTTTAGGGTGTCGAGATAATGCGTGAGATATTTGGCGAGGGAGGCGAGGTTGTCGCGGATGCGGGTGGCTTCGGCGGTTTTGTCTTTGGTGAGGAGCTCGGCGGCGTTTGAAGGGGTGCTGGCGCGGAGGTCGGCGGCGAGGTCGGCGAGGGATTCGTCGATTTCATGGCCGATGCCGGTGAGGACGGGGATTTTAGAGGCGGCGATTTTGCGGGTTAAAAGCTCGTCGTTAAAGACGGCGAGGTCGTCTTTGGAGCCGCCGCCACGGATGATGACGATGACGTCAACCGGTTCTTGTTCGTTGAAATATTCCAGGGCGCGGATGATTTCGTCGGCGGCGGAGAGACCTTGGACGCCGCAGTTGGCGACCTTAAGCGTGAGTCCGCCCCAACGTGCGTTTAAGATTTTGCAGAAGTCGGCGTAGCCGGCGGCGTTTATGGAAGAAATGACGCCGATGGTGGTTAAGTTTTTGGGGAGGGGGCGTTTTTTGGCGGGGTCAAAGAGGCCTTCTTTAGTTAGTTTTTCTTTGAGGAGGTCGAAGGCTTTTTTGATGCTGCCTTCGCCCCTCGGCAAGATGTTTTGGACAGTGAAGGAGAAGCGGCCGAAGTCGGTGAGTTTGGGGTGGCCTTTGACGATGACTTTCATACCGTCTTCGAGCGGGAGGCGGAGGCTGAAGAGGGGGATGAAGCAGTTGATGGTTCCCTGTTCGTCTTTAAGGTCGAAAAAGCCCCACTTGCCTTTGCTGGTCTTGAAGTTCGCGACTTCGCCTTCGAGTTCAATCATTGGGAAGGCATAGTCGAGGGTCTGATTTAAGATGGCGATGAATTCGGAGACAGTGAAGCGGGGAGTCATAGATTTATTATATCAAAAAAAGCTCCTAAACAGGAGCTTTTAGTTAGCGGACCTCGACGCGGACGCGGGGGACGGATTTGCCGGAGAAGTGGGATTTTTTGGTTTTGACGAAGGTGACGACACCGTCTTTTTTGGCGTGGATGGTGAAGTTGCGGGACATATAAGTGCCTTCGCCAGCGAGCTTGGTGGAGCCAGTTTGGCGGACGAGGACTTCGCCAGCTTTAACTTTTTGGCCACCAAAGCGCTTGACGCCGAGGCGTTGACCAGCGTTGTTGTGGACGTTCTTTGCGGTACCGCCCGCTTTGACGTGTGACATGTTATTTCTTCCTTAATACTATTATGTCGCGGGCGACGATTTGACCTTCTCGGTAGTACAAGAGGTCTTCGGGACCCACGTTGATAAACTTTTTCACATTATACCCCAGTTCTGCTACTTCGTCAAGGAGATTTAGGCGGGAGTAGGTGCCGTTTGGGCGGAGCCAGGCGGGGACGGCGAGAACAACGGGGGTGCCTTTCGGGATTTGAGGAGCGAGGTTTTTGAGGAAACCGAGGACGATAGCTTTGCAGCGTTCTTTTTCTTGTTTCAATTTGATGTCGGCGGGGGGAGTTGACATCGGTTGACCGAGGAAGGCTTCGCAGGCGACGGCGTCGATGCGAAAATGCTGATTCCAGTTGAAGGTGGTGGCGTCACCTTGATAGATTTCTCCTTCTCTGAGGCGGTCGCGGAAAAATTCGGCGTCGAGTTCGTCGCTGAATTGGGCATTTAGGCGGAGCCAGTCGAGGTTTTTGCGGGTATAATCGACCATGCGAGGTTCGAGGTCGGAACCATAGGGGGTGTAGCCGATGAGGGCAGCTTCTTGGAGGACGACGCCGGTGCCGCAGAAGGGGTCGAGCAGGCGCGAGCCTTCAGGGAGGTCGCCGCAGAGATTGATGAGAATTTGGGCGAGTTTGGGCGGGAGCATACCGACACGAGCGTCGCGCGCGGGGCGAGCTTGGTCGCGCTTGGCATATTTGGTGATGTTTTGGACGCCAATAAGATTGAAGTTACCGAAGTCAGTGAGGATAATTTCAACATGATTTTGTTTTTCTGCAAGTTGATTGTGGTGAGATGTGGCGGTTGACAAGACGGCGGTTTTATTTTGCAAAACGCGAACAGAATGGCCGTGGCGAGTGAGGATTTTTTTGAGTTTTAAGGCTTCGATCCCGGCTTTGCGGGCGCTGGAGTGGGTGCGGAAGTCGGAGAGGCCGAGGGTGATTTTGCCTTCGGGGAGATTAGAGAGGAAGTCGAGAGGGGTGATTTCGAGCTTAACGGCGAGTTTTTGAGTGCCGCCGAGGCGGTTAATGTCAGGGGTTTCTGACGATTCAAAGGTCGCGAGGGCGGGCGAATTTTGGCTATTTTTGCGCAAATCGCTCCCGCGCTCTAATAATGGTTCTACCTCTGTAAAGAGGCTTTCTAATTCGGCTAGAGAGAGTTTGGGTAAACGACCGAGAACGGCGAGATATTTCATGACTTTATTATAACATTTTTGATGAGTTTTGAAAGCATAAGAAAAGCCCCGCGGGGCCTTTCTAGCTTTGCGGGGTGGAGGAGGGGTTAATTGAGTGGTTGGCCTAACAACGGTATGCTGTCGCATTCGATTAGTTGGTAGGATCTGACGACGACTCTCGATGTCTTTTCCGACATATTCGGACAGTCAGCTTTGGAATTTTCAAGTATGAGATTGGTAATTTCCGTCATTGTGGTTGCGTAATTCCCCGTATTGATTGGCTGCCTTGTTTTGATGTCGGTGGTTCCTTCGCCGTAACCGAGAGCGACGTCTTGAGTGTCCTTAAGTTCAATCGAATAAGAAACATGATAATGATAATTTTGCGTAGGCATCGCCTGCATGAGGATACCGATAGCAGAGAACATGATAGCAAAGGCTAACAGTGATTTACGACGATCAGCGTACCATGCTTCGTTTTCGGTATTGCTTTTTGACCCTTCTTTTGCGTCGGCATGTTCGAATCCAATCATGGCGAAGATCGCAAAGACGATACTTGTTGCGGGCCAGAGACTGTATAGGCTGATATATGATGAGGCAGGCGAACAAATGATGTGGATTAATTGGATTACAGAGATAATAATAGATATAAAAGCCAGCGTGCTACCCATTTTTTTTACCCTCCTGTTAATGAACTATTTATTTCCTCCCCCCAAGGAAAGCTTACTTTAATTATAGCATAAGCGGCTAAAAAAGTCAATATGTATGCCATTTGGTGAGAGATTTGACAAGAAAACGCCCCGTTTCTTAAAATGAGAAGCGGGGCGAAGAAAGGGGTGGTATCAGGCGCGGTCATCGTGGTCATAATAGTCGGCGCCGCCGATGATGAGGTCTTCCTCTATGTTGTCGGTGGTGATGGTGACTTTGGGCGGGGCGTCGCGGCTGATGGTGAAGTCGTAGCTTTCCATTAACTCGTCGTCGCCGCCCGATCCAGCTTCGGAGGAGCCATAGAGATAAAGGCCGATGTCCAGGTTGTCAACCTTGAGGGCGTTCAGGATGTCATCGATGTCGATGGTGATTTGGACGTTACTTTCGGTTTCGGTCCAACCGTCTTTCCGGAGATAAACCAGGGTGACGGAGAGGTCGCTGATCCCTACGGAGTAAAGCGACTTGTTGCCGAGACGGTCTGGGTTGATGAAGGGAAACTGGGTGCTGATGATGTCTTTGAGGACGGGCAGGAGTTTCTGTTCCCTGTTGTCACGTCGGAAGACGAGCCAGGGGCGCAGGGCGCGCTCGGCCTCATCTTCAAACCAGATGCAGACGGAACTCACCGAGAAACTAGAATCTGGATACTTGGTGAACATACGATCATCCCTTTCTGTAAAAAATTGCTCTCCTGGGGCACAGATGTGTCAGGGGCTCTATAATTCTAGCATAATTTTGGAAGAAGTCAAGAAAAAGCCCCGCTTGAAGCGAAGCTTTTTCGCTAATGCGGGGTTATGGTGAGGAGGGGGTGGGGTTATGGGTAGGTGTTGTCCACGGAAATTTCCAGGATGGTGGTGCCGATGCGGGGGTCTAGGTCTTCGGTGACGGCCCAGAATTCCCATTCGAAGACATCTTCGTATGGGAGGTCGAGATAAATCGGCGTGGTGATGTGAAAGGTAACCTTAATCACATCATCAACGATGTCGACATCTTCGACGCTAACCCAGTCGTCATAGCAAGTTCCGTCCTCGAAGACAGGGGCAACAACGAAGTCGATTCCCGTGCCGCCGGGTTGGACGAAAGGAATCTGCTTTGGCAGGTCGATGGTGAGCAAGAAGTCTTGACCGCTGTGCGTCCGTACCCAGTAGCGGGTTCCTTCTTTTGTTGCGGTTGCGCTACGGACGTCCATGTCGTGATATATCATGGAGCCGTGTTCTGAGAGGTCGGTGATTTCGATCCCTGCGGGGGTTTCGGCCAGCGCGGTGCCGGCGAGAACCAAGACGGTCATCATCACCAGGGTGGTAATAGTAGCAAACAGGAAACTGGATTTGTAGGACTTCATAACTTTTCCCTCCTTGTAGTAAATGTTCGATGTGGTGTCCCCTCCCAAACCAATTGCTTTCATTATAGCATAAACGCGTTAAAAAGTCAAGTAGTAAGACACAAAAAGCCCCTTCTAAAAAGGGGCTTTCTGCGTTTCTAAATTATTCGGCTTTTGCTTCGGCAGCTTCTTCAGCGGGCTTTTCTAGCCCTTCGGGCTAGAAACCCGGGCGTCGCCTCTAAGAATCTGAACTTCGTTCAGATTCTTGCTCGGCTCCTTCGGGTGTGGCGCCGTTATCGGACGGGACGTCGGCAGCGTCAACTTGGGCTTCGGCAGCGGCTTTGTCGGCGGCTTCGCGAGCGGCGGCTTCAGCGGCGGGATCATAAACATTGGCGATGACGGTGTTTTCGTCAAGCTCTTTGTCGGCAAGTTCCACACCGGCCGGAAGAGCGAGGTCTTTAACGAAAATCTTATCTTCGGTGGTGGCGAGTTTGGAGGCGTCAATGACCAGTTCCTTCGGGAGGTCGGCCGGTTTGGCCTTGACGTCGATTTCTTCGAGGACTTGGTCAAGGGTGAGGTGCGCCTTGGAGGCGTCGGAAGCTTCAAAGCCAGAGAGGACGATTGGCGTGGTGGCCTCAACGAGTTTGTTCGCGGAGACTTCCTGGAAAGAAACGTTGATGATGCGGCGGGAAACCGGGTCGAGTTGGACAGATTTCACGATGGCCATGGTCTTTTTATCGTCAACGACGAGGTCGATTGGCGAGTGGTAACCGGCGAGCTTCAAGACTTTTTCGGTTTCGTTATAGGGAGATTTAGCGAGAATCTCGGATTTTCCGCCATAAATTACGGACGGAATCAGGCCGTCTTCGCGGAGGGCGAGGGCTTTCTTTCCAGTCTCGGTGCGGACGCTCAAAGATAGATTGTAATCGGACATTAAATTTGCTCCTTAAAAATTTGCTTATAATTATAGACTATTTTAGGCGGAATATCAAGAGGATTTCTTGAGGGCGGTACAGTTGGCTTCTAGCCTTTCGAGGAAGGCCTTTTGGGCTTCGGGGTAATTCTGGTTGTCGCCTTGCCAGGCTTCGAGGGCGGGGCCTTGAAGGGCGCGGGCGAAAGAGAAGGTGACCGGCCAGGGGTAAGGGCCGAGATTGGTCACTTCTTGAAGATTCTCGGTGGCTTGCTCTGGAGTTTGACCGCCAGAGAGGAAAACGACGCCGGCGAGGTTTTTGGGGACAAAACGGCGTAAGGTTTTGGCGGTCCAATCGCCGACTTCTTTCGGGGTGGACTGGGTCTGGTATTTTTTGCCGGCCAGAATCATGTTGACTTTGAGAATGGTTGCTTCAGGGTCAACTTCTTGGCGCTCAAGTTCGGCGAAAAGTTCTTTTAAGATGATGCCGGTGATGCCGGCGCAATGTTCGACAGGGTAGTCGCCGTCGAAAACGACTTCCGGCTCGACGATGGGGACAATGCGCGCGTCTTGGCACATTTTGGCGTAGGTGGCAAGGATTTCGGTGTTTTTATAAACGGCGTTTTTGGTGGGGGTGGTTTGTGAGATTTCGAAGGCGGCGCGCCATTTGGCGAAGCGTAGCCCCATACTGAAATATTCTTTAAGCCGGTCAGCTAGGCCGTTCAGGCCGAGGGTGTATTTTTCCTGCGAGCCAGGGAGATTGGCGAGGCCGAGGTCAACTTTGATGCCAGGAATAATTCCCTTGCTGGTTAAATATTTGACAAAATCGCGGCCGTCGTCGGCGACTTGGCGGGCGGTTTCGTCAAAGAGAATGACGCCATTGACGTATTTCTCTAAACCAGGGGTGGTGAAGAAGAGATTGCGGTAGTCGCGGCGGTGGTCATAATCGTCGGGAATGTTCATGGCCTCGAACTTTTTGTGGATGGAGCCACCCGATTCGTCGGCGGCAAGAATGCCTTTTCTGGGGGCGACGAGCTGTTTGGCCATTTGGCGAAGGTTGACGGCGGCGGATTTTTCTTCGGAGCCGAGGATTTCTAGCTCGGACAGAGGCAACGTTTCGTCAAGTTTGGTGTTTTCGATATTGAGTTTAGCCAGAAGCAGGGCGTCCTCGGCGGATTTTTGGTTTAGAAGACTGCCAAGGACAGAGGCGGCGATGATGGAATAGGTCGTGAGGTGCGTGAACAGTTCGGTTTTGGGGAGGTCTTTAAGTTGGACGACGCGACCTTTAAAACTGATTTCAGTTTCACTAATTTGACAAACTTTGTCTTTTATGTTTTTATCGCGAAGCGGTTGGTCGGTAAAGATAATCTCGGCTCTTTTAAGGAGCGGTTCGATAAAAGTAGGGATGCGTTTGGGAGCGTAAAAGGCGAGGCGGAGAGATTTGTGATTTTCAAGGATTTTAGAGAGGTTTTCGACGAGTTCTTTAGAGAGGATGGCGGAGCGGTCAAGAAAAACCCACCTGTAATCCGGTGCCAGGTCGGTAGCGTCAAAGACGGTGGGGTGTTTTTCGGTGGGGACGAGGTAGGAGATTTGGTCTTCGGCGGCGAGAATATAGCGATAGTTAGCGGTTTTGACCGTGTCGATGGCGATGCCGCCGTGGTCAACTGAGGCGATTTCGCCGAAAATGTCGGCTTCAAGGCCAAATTTTTGAAGGACTTCCAGCGTCACCACGGCGCCAGAGTAAACGCTGGTGCGGCGGAAAAACTCGTGTGACGAGCCGTTAAAACCGAGGTTAAGCCATTTGGTGCCGGCTGCGTCGGTCTCCAGAGATTCTTTGCGCTCGTTTAGACGCAAGTAAATGTCTTTAAGAACATTACCAATAATGAGAATTTTGCTCATGGTTATATTATAGCACGCTTTATGAGGGCGCGGAAGCTTGCTTTTCTTTGGGAAAAATTGTATAATTCGCCTCGCTCACTTTAAGAGCGGGGCTTTTTCTTTTGAGGACTAGAGGTATTTGCGGAGGTACTTGCCGGTGGGAGTCTGGGCTGTACGAGCGAGATCTTCAGGGGTGCCTTCGGCGACGATTCGGCCGCCGCCCTGGCCGCCTTCGGGCCCCATGTCGATAATCCAGTCGGCGGATTTGATGACGTGGAGATTGTGTTCGATGATAATCATGGAGTTGCCGCCAGAGACGAGCTTGTTTAGGATGCCGAGGAGGCGTTTGACGTCGTGGGTGTGGAGGCCGGTGGTGGGCTCGTCGAGGATGTAGAGGGTTTTGCCGGTCGAGCGGCGGGAGAGTTCCGTGGCGAGTTTGATGCGCTGGGCTTCGCCGCCGGAGAAGGTGGTGGCGGGCTGGCCGAGTTTGATGTAGCCGAGGCCGACTTCCTTCAGGGTTTTAAGTTTATTCATGATGGCGGGGATGTTTTTGAAGAATTCAACCGCCTCGTCGATGGTCATGTTGAGAACGTCGGAGATGTCTTTGCCTTTGTATTTGATTTCTAGAGCTTCGCGGTTGTAGCGTTTGCCGTGGCAAGTGGGGCAGGTGACATAGACGTCGGGGAGGAAGTGCATTTCGATTTTGTTGACGCCGTCGCCTTGGCAGGCTTCGCAACGGCCGCCTTTGACGTTGAAGCTGAAGCGGCCGGATTTGTAGCCGCGGACTTCGGCTTCGGGCTGGGCGGCAAAGAGGTCGCGGATGGCGGCGAAGACACCGGTGTAGGTCGCAGGGTTGGAGCGCGGAGTTCTGCCGATTGGAGATTGGTCGACGATGACGACTTTGTCGAGGTGTTCTAGTCCTTCAATGCGGTCGTGGAGGCCGGGGACGGTCTGGGCGTGGTTGAGGCGGGCTTGGAGTTCTTTGGCGAGGATTTCGTTCACTAGGGTGGATTTGCCGGAGCCAGAGACGCCGGAGACGACGGTCATGACGCCGAGTGGGAACTTGGCGGTGAGGTTTTTGAGGTTGTTTTCCCTGGCGCCAACTACGGTGAGGAATTGGTCTTTTTTGGGCTTACGGCGCTTCGTGGGGGTGTCGATTTTGAGTTCGCCGCTCAAATATTTGCCAGTGATGGAGTCTTTGTTTGCCATGATTTCTTTGGGCGTGCCGGCGGCGACGAGTCTGCCGCCCTTGGCGCCGGCCTCGGGGCCGATGTCGATGATGTAGTCGGATTGGAGCATGGTGTCTTCGTCGTGTTCGACGACGAGGACGGTGTTTTTGAGGTCGCGGAGATGTTTGAGGGTGGCGATGAGTTTGTCGTTGTCACACTGGTGAAGGCCGATACTGGGTTCGTCGAGGACGTAGAGGACGCCTTGGAGGCCGGAGCCGATTTGGGTGGCGAGGCGGATGCGCTGGGCTTCGCCGCCGCTTAACGTGTTCGCTGCGCGGCCAAGTTCGAGGTAGCCGAGGCCGACATCTTGCATAAATTGGACGCGCTCGCGGATTTCTTTGAGGATAGGGTCGGCGATGAGGTGTTCAGCTTCGGAGAACTGGAGATCTTGGCTCAAAACTTTGAGGGTTTGGTCGACGTCGAGGCTGCACATGTCGACGATGTTGAGGTCGTGGATGGTGACGGCGAGGACGGATGGCTTGAGGCGGGCGCCGTGGCAGGTCTGACATTCACGGACGCGCATGAAGCGTTCGATGTCGTGTTTGACGAATTCGGAGACGTCGGGGTTGTTGTAGCGGCGTTCGAGGTTGGGGATGACGCCTTCGTAGGTGGTTTCGTAAACGGTGCCGGCGGCGAATTTGCCGGAGCCAGAGACGGTGACTTTGTATTTGTCGGGGCCGGTGCCGTAGAGGATTTTGTCGATGTCTTCGGGTTTTAGTTCTCTGATTGGGACGTGGATAGAGAAGCCGTGGCGTTCGCCGACGGAGGCGAGGCGTTTAAGCCAGTAGGAGTCGTAAGAGATGCGGTTGAAGGGGCGGATGCCGCCTTCGGCGATGGTGAGGTTGGGGTTTAAGACGAGTTTAGGGTCGATTTCCATGCGGATGCCGAGGCCGGTGCAGGTGGGGCAGGCGCCTTCAGGGGCGTTGAAGGAGAAGAGGCGGGGTTCGAGCTCCGGGATGAGCTCGTCGGGGTGGAGCGGGCAGGCATAGCGCTGGGAGAAGGTGTAGATTTCTTCGCTTTTGATGTTTTTGCCTTCGACGGAGGTGGAGTTGTCGTTGATTTTGAGGAGTTTGATGATTCCCTGGCCGAGCTCTAAGGCTTGTTCGATGGAACCGGAGATGCGGCTCTCGATGTCGGGGCTTAAAATGAAGCGGTCCACGACGAGTTCAATGTCGTGGCGTTCCTGTTTTTCTAGTTCCGGGAATTCGTCGAGGGCGTAAACGATGCCGTCGACGCGGACGCGAGAGAAGCCTTTTTGAGTGTATTGTTCGGGGATGTGAGCGAATTCGCCTTTTTTGGCTTGGACAATCGGGGCGAGAAGCATGAGTTTGGCGCCGAGGGGGAGTTTCATGACTTCGTTTACGATGTCTTCGACGCTTCTTTTGGAGACTTCGCGGTGGCAAATCGGGCAGTGGGGGGTGCCGACGCGGGCGAAGAGAAGGCGGAGGTAGTCGTAAACTTCGGTGACGGTGGCGACGGTGCTTCTTGGGTTTCTTGAAGTCGATTTTTGGTCGATGGAGATGGCGGGGGAGAGGCCAGTGATGCTGTCGACGTCGGGTTTGTCCATGACGCCGAGGAACATGCGAGCGTAGGAAGAGAGAGATTCGACGTAGCGGCGTTGACCTTCGGCGTAAATCGTGTCGAAGGCGAGGCTGGATTTGCCGGAGCCGGAGAGGCCGGTGATGACGACCAGTTTGTCGCGCGGGATGTCGACGTCGAGGTTTTTGAGGTTGTGTTGGCGGGCGCCGCGGATTTTGATGTAGTTTTCTTCCATAAACTTTGGTATTATAGCACAAAAAGGTTATTTTTTCCAGAGCCCAGTGGTGTTGTGTTTACGACTTGTTGGGGTTTGGGTAGAAAAATGCGTTTTTGGATAGAACGTGGGGAATGTGGTATAATAGTTTTTGTCTTTTGACGAAAAATATTTTTTGAGGGGGCGAACATTATGGAAACCAAAGTAAACGGGCTTCTGATTAAAGACAGTTTCGGGGTTCAGCGCCGAGTGTCGTCGAGGTGCGCGAACGGCAACTTTAAGCGGAAATATATCCGCGGGTTGATTCGCCAGGGTGTACTTCAGCCGACGAATGGCGTGGTGACGTTGCTCGGAGAGGTTCTGGACGAGAACGAGAGGTTGCGGCGCGAGCTTTGCGCTGCGAGAGAAGAAATCGAGGAGGCTAGCACGGTGATTTGGGGAATCGATCAGATGGCGATGAGCTATTTTAAAGATTTATGCGACGATTCTCGTCACTGATGTTGGAGTTTACGCTATGGTTTTCGTTTCGGGAGCTTCGGCTCCCGATTTTTTTGCTTCCCTTTCGCCTGAGTCTTCGGGTTTATGAATAGGAGGACTTAAAAGAAGGTTCGAACTTTGCGAGTTTATACAACCAATATAATCACATCGTTTTTTGATTAGTCCTATGAAGACCCAGGCGACAAGGAAGCGAAGCTAGCGGAGAAAATCTTGATAAGCTCTTTTCTCGACGGGAGCCTCACCGCCGTCGTCAAAATAACCTTAATAGGCTGTTTCTCCGCGCGGAGACAAGCTCGTGCTCGAAACAGTATCAAGGTTATTTTGACTGCGGGTTTCGGCTCTTTATTGTCTCGAAAAGACTTATTCAAGATTTTCTCAAGCAGTCAAGCTTAATTGTTAATTTGCTAATCGCGGGCGACGCAGCGGATAGCGGACCCTTGGCCTTGGGTGTAGGCTCTTCTTGGCATAATATTGGTCGGCTCAAAAAACAACATGCGATTATTGAATCTATTGTTAGTATGTGACGTTAGATAAAATCCCCTATTTCCTCTATAGTAGATACTCCCGTGATATTCCGTGTAATAACCGCTGCGGACAAAGCTGAGTGGAAACGCATGGAGAAGCGCATCGTTGTTGTCATTGGTGATACTTTCGGCGGTCGTTATGCCGTGGTTTGTATTGAATAGCGAATAATATGTCGATAGGTTACTGTCTGTATCGAATTGTTCGCTATCTCCTGGCAACTTCCATCCTTTCGGGCAAATACTATCATCGAAAGTGTTTACGTATGTAGTGCGGTCGGTCATAGGACTGCCCGCCACTGCGGCATAAAGATTGTAGAGGTTGCCATCCAATCTCGTGCTAGCCAGTGCGATGTTCTCACCATGCTCCGTTGTCTCTGTGGCGTCCAAGCAAGTTATGAAGCCTAGCGAATCGTCAGCTAGTTTTAGGTTACCAGATACTGTTCCAATGTCACCGCAGATGACTTTTGGATACCAAGTACTACTTACCGAAAAGCCGTTTCCGCTTTCATTGACACTAAAGTTGAAATACATCGGTCCAAGGTCTATAACATGCGCCCCATCGTGAGAATCGGCAGACCATCGATAGTCCCCGGCGTGAGAGATGCGTGGCCATACTACGAAGTTTTCGTAGGTTGCCGTAAAGTCTAATCTCGTAGCACTACTGATGTTGTTCATGAAGTCAATGTCGTTGCCTAAATGGTCTTTTGTGATTTTGGTGACTACCATTTCTTCGGAGTTTGCGTTGCCAAGGCCATTGAGTCCATAATAGCTAGCTTCATTGAGCAATTGAGTAATCATGGTATCTCCACTGGTTTCAACAACACAAGCAGTTGTTCCGACCAGTCCGTTTATATCAAAGGAAAAATCGCATGTTTGGGTCCCATCCGTGTCAGTTATATTATTTAAGCCGACATTTCTAGCAGTTCTAGCTGTATTTGTTGTGGTGTTTAGTTGCTTTACTTGATATCTAATACTTCCATAATACGCTCCGGCATTATAGCCTCTTACTGCGCTACCGCCACCGTCCGATCTAGTGTAGCCTTCGGAGGCAGCTAGAGTATTATCCACTGCCGTTCCGTCTGGCTTGTGATAGCCGAGCGTCGTAGCCGTCGCAAAGCATGGCGTCTGTGCCGTCCCGCCAGTGCACTGTGCGACTATCTCTGGATTCCAGTTTGTTCCGTCGTATGTGTATTTCTTCAGGGTGACTGTTTCTACCCCGTGTGCAGTTTGCCATGCCCTACTGGTTGATCCGCTATTAGGGATCCATTCCATGCCTGCGCGACCGGTAAGTATTGTTTCGTCATTACTATTTGGGGCGTCGGCGAGGGTCCAGGAGGTGCGGGAGTTGAGGTCTGTGTCGTCACTGGTGAAGGTCATGCCCGTGTAAAGGTCGAGGTTGAGGTTTTGGCTCATCCAGCAGTTGTCGTCGGCGAGTCTTCTGACGACGTAGCGTTTGCCGTCACGAGTGTCCTTGAGGGCGAAGGAGCCGATGCCGTCTTCGCTGTAGTTCTCCCAGAAGTTTTCAGCGAGAGTGTCCGTAATGTCGGTGGTACCGTCAGGAGCATAAAGCTTGGCGAAGCTACCGAGTGTGTTGCCCCATTTGTTGGTGTTCTGACATATCCCCGCCGTCATCTCCTGCATCTCTGTAATGTACGGGCCGCCATCGTCATCGACAGACTGGAGACCGGCGAAGATAAAAGCGGGCTCGGTACCGTTTTCTACTTTGGAGACATAATTATAATCGTAGCCAGAAATATTGAGCCAGAAATCGTAGGCGCCGTCGCCTTTAGTTGTGGAAGAATTGTCGGCTATGGTGCCATTTGGAATGATGCATTCGATGCTACTTGTAGTACCAGCTTGACCGTTCTGGGTAGCAGCAACAGTCTGGAAACTATTGCTGACCTTTGTGCAAGTAAGAGCAGTAGCTTTAGTCTCAGCAGAAAGATTCTTGGGGTCGAAGCTCGCAGCGACCATGGC
The DNA here is from genome assembly GCA_964402915.1 of uncultured Candidatus Saccharibacteria bacterium. Lineage (GTDB taxonomy): Bacteria > Patescibacteriota > Saccharimonadia > Saccharimonadales > Saccharimonadaceae > Nanosyncoccus. The sequence continues at coordinate 6,332 of CAYODV010000006.1, read as the reverse complement.
GGAGTGAGGGACGAGCTTGATGGTGATTTTGTCTTCCGTGACGATGTCGGTAGAGGTCTGAGCAAGGTCGAAGTAGATAGTTTGTTCATTAGAGTAACCGCCATAGCGAAGCGTGCCGATGAGGTTAGTAGAGACTTGGTCGAGACTTTGGGCGGAGGCAAGAGCAGTATAGACAACGTTGTTCTTGTAAGTACCAGCGAGAGTATCTACATCCACGTTAACTGCGTAATATATATCAAACTCATCACGGGAAGAGAAGTTGTTATTACCCGTGGCAATGTTCTTCCAAATTTGTTGAGGAGTAGACTTGACTGGGACAGCTGCCCAAATGCTAGTAGAATAAGCGGAGCCATCACTTTTATATAGTGCCGTGTCGAGCTTGTTGTTGAAGGTTGCAGCGACACCTTCTTGAGTGAGAGCGGAGAAGGCGCTGGCATCACCATTGCTTTTGGTGATGGTAGTTTCTGGCACCATGTAGCCCCAGTTGCTCTTATTGTTGGCGGAGATAGCTACCGGAGAATCCCAAGTGCCAGAAGTTGGCTCGATTTTTATATTGGTGTTAGTTTCTCCATTGTAGGTAAAGTTGAGATTAGGGTCGGTATCGTTCATGGAGAGGAAGACAGTGTAGTATTTACCGTGTGTAGTAACCCCGATAGTTTTCTTTTCTACCTTGAGAGTACCATAGTCGTTAGTGGAAGAATTGCGGACAGTCGGAACGATATCGCCAAACTCGACATTACCGTGTGTAGGGAGAGCTTGTTCGACATCTGGATCTGCGGCGCCGTCCGTAGCGTCAACATCTGGGTCGAGCGTCAAGTCAATGGCGCTCCAGGTGATAGTAGAAGAGACGTCTTGAGCGGCGGAGGCCTCCGCAATCAAGACTGGGATGATGGTGAAACCAAATAGAAAAACAGTTAGAGCGACAATAGAGCCTCCCAGCCAGCAGTGTATGATATTTCTTTCTTTGACCCCTCTTAATGATGTCTTGGTTTGCATAGTCCTCCTTTTGGTTATGTAAAACCTCGTGAGAACCAGCCTTGGTTCAGTTTTGCCTAAAACAAAACTGGCACCACGAGGTGCATTAACTCAATCATACTTTGCCGCAAGCGCAGACGAAGCACAAACTGGGTATCCTCATGGTGCCAGTTCAGCGTTTCTTCTGCGAGAGACAAAGTATGACTCGATTTAGTAGGTGCGACAATATTTGGTTTTATACAAATATGTATGATGAGTTAATGCTTTACGCATTTATTCTAGCATACCCGAAAAACCATGACAAGAGTTGACTTTTTGACGAAAATGTTTTGAGTATTTATTTGATGATAAAGTTTTCTTCTTAAGGTTGCGGCTAAATATATTGGTGGGTATAATTTTAGTATGAAAACGATTGAAAGGAATCCTGTTTCTATTCATAAGCACGGAAGGGCTATATTTAATAATCAAGATCTTGAGCCCCACGAACGAGAAACCGTGTTTTGCCTAACGTCTTTTGGTTTTGACGTTGAGACGATTATCCCTTCGAGCATACCGGGGAGTAGAAACCCAGACTTACTGATGATGGGGACGACGTGGGAGATGAAAGGACCAAGAACTGCGAATCGATCAACGATTCAAACGAAGTTTCGCAAGGCCGTCAAGCAGTCTGGAGGGAGGGCGGTGTTTGACCTTAGGAATGCTAGAAGTGTTGAAAGGGTCGAAGTTGAGTCGATTATAATGAAGTTATTCAGTAGTACGCGGGGGATGCGTAGAATAATAATTATTAGAGATGACGAACATTTAGTTGACATTTTTAAGTAAAAAGCGTATAATTATCAGTAATGAGGGCGACTTAGTTCTGAATTGAACTAGGCCAAGCCCTCATTCTTGTTGTGGTGCCTTTTGGGCGGACTAGTAATCGGGGTCTTGGAGAGATTGGAACCATAAATATAATTCTTGGAGTATGAATTCGTCAGCCCCTTCTTTTTGAAATTTCTGCATTTCGGCAATAAATGTCGTGCTTTGTCTTTCTATTCTTTTTCTTCTATACTCTTCCCATTTCTCGGTTTCGGGGTCGGTGAGGGAGGTTGGGAAGTTTTTGGCTTTGTAGTGGAGGAGGAGTTCGGGGAGGCGTTCGTCGGCGAAGTTCGGGTGGTAGTCGGCAAGTTTTTCTGCGTTCATGTCGCGGATGGCGGTGGTGCGGACACGGTCGCGGTCGTCCAGGAAGCCGTCGTAGAGGGCGGTTTCCGCGTCGTAAGGGGCTTTGTCGTATTTGTCGGCGAGATGTTCGGACCGCAGGCGTTTTAAGAGGTCAGCGTGGGATTGGAGCGCGGAGAGGTTTTGCGCAATTTGGCCTTTTGAAAGTTCAATTTTCTCCCAGCCGTTTCCGGTTTCGAGGACGGAGAGCGGGGCGACGGCGGGGCAGCGATTGTAAGCGAGTTCTTTGAACTTTGGGAAGAAAAGGTCGGTGAGTTTGATGTCTTCGTTGGTTAGGAAGTCGGGGGCGGTTTTTTTGGCTTCTTCGATGAGTTCGTCGAGGTTGTAGCGGAGGTCAAAGACGACGAGGTTGCCGTTTTTGCCGGGAAAAACGGGGACGCAGACGGTGGTGAAGTTGTGGGCGGAGCCGAAGCGGCCGGAGGAGTAGACGAAGGGTTGGGGGCGGTCGAGGTTAACGAGGGCCTTCACTTCCCTTTTGTCGCGAAGTTTGAAGAGCCAGGACCAGAGTTTCGGTTGTTTGTCGCGGATGAGGCGGGTGACGTCGATGAGGGCGTTCACGTCCGAGAGGGCGTCGTGGGCAGATTCGTGGGAGATGCCGTTAGCCTTGGTGATGAGTTCGAGGCGGTTGGTGGGTTTTCCCTCTTCGGTGGTCGGCCAGTTGATGCCTTCGGGGCGCAGGGCGCGGGTCATGCGGACGACGTCGAGCATGTCCCAGCGGGAGCGGCCGTCTTTCCATTGCCATTCGTAAGGGTCGTAGAAGTTGCGCCAAAAGAGGTGCTGGATGAACTTGTCGTCAAAGCGGACGGAGTTGAAGCCGAGAATGCAGGTGTCCGGCGTGAAAACTTCCGCGCTTAAGATTTGGGCGAGTTCGCGCTCGGAGATGCCGTCTTCCACAGTCTTTTGCGGGGTGATGTGGGTGGTGAGGATGGCGCCGGGAGACGGGAGAGTGTCGTCGTTTAATTTGACGAGGATGCTATAGGGTTTGCCGATTGGTTCCAAGTTGAGGTTGGTGCGCTGACCGGCGAATTGCATAATGCGGTCGTCGCTGCCAGAGAGGCCGGAGGTTTCCAGGTCGTAAAAGAAGAAGATGGGCGCGCTCAAAGACTATTCTCCAGTGGTGGCTTCGGATTCGGAGTCGTCGTAGTAGCTGGAATAGTCATAGGTGCTGGACTGGAGGCTTAAGAGGGCGGAGGTGATTTGGTTAAGCTTGGTGTTTAGTTCGTCGAGAGTGGCGTCTTTTTCTACGGCCATGATGATGAATTTGAGCGGGGAGCTGTAGCCACCACAGACTTCCATGGTGTCGCCGTAAGCGAGGGAGCCGGGGATGGTGATTTCGCGGACGCCGCCGATTTTCATGCCCTCGGCGCCGAGGTACCAGCCTTCGATGAGTGTGCCGGAGCTGACGCTAAGCGGAGCGTTAAGCGAGGTGGGCTCGTCGAAGTTGTCGAAAGAGCTGTCAAAAATGGATTCGTCGGAGCACCAGCCGATGTAGTAGGCGGAGTAGTTGCTTTCGGTGACGGTGGCGCCACTGCCTTCTTTGAGGTCTTTGGCCTGGACGCCACCGGAGTTGGCAGTGGTGGAGTTGTAAGCCTTGACATTGGGCTTATAGGACTTAAATTCTTCGAAGTATTGGTTAGAGAGGCGGGTGGCTTCTTCTTCGTATTTGGCGTAAGTTTCGGAGTAGGCGGTTTGAAGCTGGTCGTAAGTCATTTTGGAGTAGTTGACGGTGCCGTTACCCATGACGATTAAGACGTAGGCGGCGATGGATGAGCCGAGCAGGACGGCCGCGACGAGCGCGAAGATGAGGCGCTGTTTTTTGCTGGGTTTTAGATCTTTTTCTTGCATGTTACCTCCTTGGGGTTTCTACTAGACGACTTCCGCACCGAGCGCCGAGAGATGTTTAACGATTGAATCTATTATATCAGATATTTCGCTGGAAGCGAGAGTTTTGTTTTCGTTGGTGATTTCCAGGTGGAAGGAAAGGTTTTTGGTTGGTTCTTGGTTTTTACGGAAAATGGAGACCGGTTCTAGTTTATAACGGAGGGCTTGTTTTTGGCTTAAAATGGACTCGATAGCGGACTTGATGTCGGCATAGTGCGTGGTTTCGGGGACGCGGAAAGTGAGGTCGCGGGAGACGGACGGGAAACGGGAAAGTTTGATGCTGGTTTTTGAGGAAGTTTTGGCAGAAATACAGGGGTCGAGGGTTAATTGGAGCGCGGAGACAAGTTCCGCAATTTTGAAGCGTTTTAAGACGGATTTTTTGACTTCGCCGAGCTCGCCGACTTTTTCGTTGTTTAAGAAGATGGCGACGGAGTGGAGCGGTTCGAGGGTGGTGGAAGTTTCGAGCGGGCGGAGTTCGAAGTCGAGTTTAAGCGTGCGGGCGAGTTCGTCGAGGAAGAATTTGGCGCGGTAGAAGTCGCCGAAGCTAGTGAGGGCGAGTTCGGTTTTCATGACGGGGACGTTTTCTTCAGTTAGGCCCCAGGATTTTTTAGAAACTTGGTTGAGTTCGTAGAGAGTGAAGTCTTTATAGCCGGCCTTGGTGTTTTCGTAGACTTTTTCGAGGAGGGAGGGGAGGAGGCTCTGGCGGAAACATTCGAGTTCGGGCGAGATGGAGTTGACGATTTGGTAAGAGTCGGCGGGGTCTTCGCCGGTTTTTTCCTGGAGGGATTTAGAGACGAAGGAGTAGGTTAAGACTTCGCTCGCACCGAGGCGGTCGGAGAGGGCGGTGCGGAGCCTAGACTTGAGCGAGAGCATGGGGTCAACCGTGGGGCAGACGAAGGGGCGAAGCGGGAAGGCTTTGGGAAGGTTGTCGAAGCCGAGCAAGCGACCGACTTCTTCGATGAGGTCTTCTTTGATGTGGATGTCGGTGCGCCAGAGCGGAGCGGTGACTTCCATGGCGTCGTCCTGGAGTTCGGTCGTGGAGAAGCCCACGTTTTCGAGGGTTTTCACGATGAGCTCTTTGGGGTAGTCGGAGCCGAGCAGGGCGTTGATGTCTTTTGTTGTAATTTTTACAACATTTGGCTTGAATTGGCCGGTTTCGTCGAGGAGGGTTGGGTCGGTGTTTTTGGCTTCACCGATAAGCTCGACGTCGCCGAGGCGGTTGATTTCGTGGAACAATTCAAAGCGGGCGCGGGAGAGGTCGGAAGCGGGGCGACCTTTGGTGAAGCGAGTGATGGCTTCGGAGAAAATGCCGTGGGCCATTTGGGTTTTGCGGAGGTTGTAGAGGGAGAAGCTGGCGATTTCAAAGATGACTTTTTCAGTGGTTTCGTCGATGGCGGTGGAAGCGCCTCCCATGGCGCCGGCCAGGGCGACGGGGGTGTCGCCGGAGCAGATGACAATGTCGGTTTCTACGAGTTCGATTTCTTTACCGTCGAGGAGGGTGAGCTTTTCGCCTTTTCGGGCGAGACGGACGCGGATTTCTGGCGTGTCGGTGCCGCCGATTTTGACGAACTTGTCGTAGTCGAAGGCGTGGAGCGGTTGACCGGTCATGAGCATGATTTTGTTGGTGAGGTCAACGAGCGGCGAGACGGAACGCATGCCGGCTTTGGCGAAGAAAATGTCGTCGAGGATTAAATTGCGGGTGGCGGGTTGGTTGGCGTCGAAGCTGACGGGAAGATATTCGGTGGGGACGGGGGCGCCGAAGTCGAAGGCGTAGGCGCGATAGCTTGGGCAGATTTTGTAATCGGCGATGTTGACGGCGAGGGAGATGGGACTTGAAGCTTTTTTAAGGGGTTGAAGGTGGGTCATGCGATAAGACTCGTCGTAGTCGAATTTTTGGCCGAGGATGCCGGCGACTTCGCGGGCGAAGCCGACGAGGCCGAAGCAGTCAGGGCGGTGGGTGAGAGATTTGTTTTCTACTTCGATGATTTTGTCGTTGAGGTCGAAGGCGGTGGCAAAGGAATCGCCGGGCTTGACGACGCGAACGCGGTCTTGTTCGTCGATGGTGACGTGGTCGGGGTGGATGGAGACGATGCCGTCGTGGTCTAGCCCAAGGTCAAGTTCGTCCATGGCGGCGAGCATGCCGAAGGATTCAAAGCCGCGTAATTTGCGAGCGGAGATTTCGAAGGGTTCGGGCGTGCCGTAAGTGGCCGGGACGATGGCGCCGGGGGCAATCCAGACGGCGAGCATGCCTTTTTTGA
>CAYODV010000005.1:0-29480 GCA_964402915.1 uncultured Candidatus Saccharibacteria bacterium | reverse complement strand
GCCGTCGTCGTCCAAATCAACGGCGAACTCAAAATCAAAAAAATCACCATCGACCCCGAACGCGTCGACCTCGACGACATCCACGAACTCGAACGCTGGCTAGAAAACTGCCTCCGCGACGGCTACGCCAAGGCTCAAGAAATCGCCAGCGAAAAAATGAAGCCCCTCATGGGCAAACTCGGAAACCTCGGCCTCTAAATGCTTCCTAAAGCTTTGACAGACGTCATTGAGGCTCTCGGCCACTTGCCGGGCGTCGGCCCCCGCACGGCGGAACGCTACGCCTACTTTCTGTTCCGCTCCAGCCCCCAAATCTCCGACGCCATCTCCAGCACACTCAAATCTCTCCACACCGACGTCAAATCTTGCCCCAAAACTTTCGCCCTCATCGACGCCAGCGAAGACCTCTCTCCGCTCTACTCCGACCCCTCGCGCGACCAAACCTCGATTCTCGTCGTCGAAGAACCGCTTGACATCTACGCCATCGAAGCCACCAAGCAATACAAAGGCACCTACCACGTCCTCGGCGGCCACCTCTCGCCCATAGACGGCATCACTCCCGACCAGCTCCACATCAAAGAGCTCCTCGCCCGCATCCCCGAAGATAACGTCAAAGAAATCATCATTGCCACCAACCCTTCCGTCGAAGGCGAATCCACCGCTTTGTTGCTACAAAAACTATTACAAGAACGCTTCAAAGATTTGAAGATAACAAGATTAGCAAGAGGATTACCATTAGGAATTGACTTATCTTACGCCGATCAAATAACTTTATCTGCAGCATTAAATAACAGAACAAAATTATAGATAAGCAGGTTACCTTACTTTTTGGATTATAAAAAATTTTTACAATGAATTATTTTTGGTTTAGTCGTTCCGAGTACGCGTCCCATCCGCGCCGCAGGAACAGATTTAACCAAAAATAATTCTTGACTAAAAATTCCAATCCAAAAAGTAATGGTAAACTGCTTATGACAGCATCACTGGTTGTTGTTCTTCGGGGAACGTCTCTACATCATTCATTGTTTTTTCTATGCGCCTCGCTTGCTTCCTTGTATCTTCAATCTTCTTCGCACTCTCAGAAAGCTTCTTCTCAACTCCTTCCAAGAGATCCCCAAACTTCCCAAACTGCGCCTTCACCCCGCCTAGAATCTTCCAAACTTCCGCGCTCCGCTTCTCAATCGCAACACTTCGATACCCCATTAAGAGGCCATTCAACATCACCGGCAGTGTCGCCGGACTGGACAGGGAAATACTATACTTCTGCCGAATCTCCTCATCCACCCCCGGAATCCGCAAAATCTCAGCATAAAGCGACTCTGTCGGCACAAACATCATCGCAAACTCCGTCGTCTTCGGCACCTCAATATACTTGTCATGAATCTTCTTCGCCTGCTCCACCACGTCCTTGCGGAGCGCCTTCCGATACGCTTCAATCTCCGCTTTCGAGCCCTCGTCATACGCTTTGAGCAACCTCTGATAATTCTCCACCGGAAACTTCGAATCAATCGGAAGTAGCACCTCCGCCTCTTTCCCCGGCATCCGCACCGCAAACTCCACCCGGTCGCTCGACCCTTTCTTTATGAGCGTATTCGTCAAATATTGCGTCGGCGTCAAAATATCTTCAATAATCGCGCCGAGCTGCACCTCTCCATAAATCCCCCGCGTCTTCACCCCCTCCATCACTTTCTTCAAATCCCCCACGCCAGTCGCCAAATTCTTCATCTCCCCCAGCCCTTGATAAACTTGGCTCAGCTGCCCGGAAATCTGCTTAAAGCTCTCATTAAACCGCTTTTCGACACTCGCGGTGAGCTTCTCGTCCACCGTCTCCCGCATCTGCTCCAACTTCTTCTCGTTCGAAGTCTGAATTTTCTCAAAATTCTGGTTTAGCTCCGTCCGGCTCTTCCTAAACTCGTCCGAAATCACCGGCGTCAAATTATCAATCTTCTTTGCCAAAAGCTCAACTTTCGCCTCGGTTTTCACCAACTTCTCCGTCAAATCCTTATTTTCTTTCTCAAGCTCAGAAGTATCAAACTCCGTCTTCCTCGGCTTAAAAATCAAAAAAACCGTTAAACCTAAATTCAAAATTATAAGTATTACCAACAAAATTTCCATACCTCCCATTATACCACAAAAAACATCCCCGCTAAGCAGGGAAACGCCCCGAGAAAACTTTTCCTTCTAAAGCTTTTTAGCTTTTTTAAGAGTTTCTCGCTGATATTCATCGGCTAACTCTACGGCGCGCTCAAAAACATTCTGGACCCGAGGATCTTTGCCATTTTTAACTAAGTCACGCATGGTAATTATTTGCTTCGGTGCCATATCAGCCTTTAATATATTTAATTAACTTATCTTTATTATATTCTATTTTAATAAGGTCGTCAATTTTTGCCGGTAGGACTTCTTCATGCCAAACTTTAACTTTATTTTGCGCATCTTTTACCACAATGTCTAACAAAACGCTATTTTGATATTTCTCGGAAAGACATTTTATATTATCAAATGTCTTATAATAAGTTTCGATAAAACCATCAAACCTAATCGCACGATGTTCGACTTTCTCGCGAGCTTTAGTGAACTCCCACGCCAATTTAGGATCTTGATAGGCATAGACGATCTTCAAGTTGTAACCGCGTTTCAAAGCACGTTCAATATTAAGCTCGGCATTCTTGGACGAAAAAGTACCATCCATGATAAAATCGAGACGATTTTTAAGCACAGTAGAGTAAAGTCTAAAAAGCAAATTAGTGCCGACAAGTCGGAACTCATCGGCGCGTTCTGGCTTGTAGCCTTCAGCAAGACTAGCCAGCTCATCCATATCGATACGAACGGGCGAAACGCCAGAAACTTCAATAAGCGCACGAGAAAGCTCAGTTTTTCCAGCGCCCGGTAGCCCAGCCATAAAAATCCCCCAAATCGGGGGATGAAGTATGATGATTAAAAATGGCGATTTTTGCGCGTGCCGTCAAATCGATATTTGACGGAATTGTCCTTGTTATGCCTACGCTTGCGCGGCTTCTCCTCGACCGGCTCAGTCACAAACTCACACCCGTCTTCGAGAAGCAGCTTAACATCCAAAATTTCTCGACGCTTTTTCTCGATAAGCAACATAGTCTCCGGAAAAGTTCTGCCGGTTCTCGCCGACAATAATCTTATCGCTTTAATCAGTTCCTGGCCCCCCTCAAGGTCGCCCATAATCAGTATCGCCAATTTTTCCACCTCTTTCTACATTCTCTAAAGAGCCACAACCTTCTTATTGTACAATTTTCTCTCATTCAGCGCGTGCATTTTCGCATATGCTCTAGCGATGTAATCGACTCGATTTTCACGATTATCTCGCGAATACATATGGTCGCATTCTGCCATTTCTTTCCGAGTTTGTCAGCAACGTTCAAAAGCGATTGTGTAAACCCCGCCTCCCAAGTAACATGATCCTCGAAATAGCTACGCATGTCTATAAATTGGGAAAATTCTTCTCGCCAACCATTATTTGCACAGAGAATCGCCATGATAATGTCGCGCCACTCTAGTGGCAGCATCGCATATTTTTCCTCAGGATGACGCAGATTAATTTCGACGAAATCTCCCCCCGCTATTTCCGCAAGTAGAATCTTGACAAAAGTGTCCATTGGCATGTTGGGCCACCCAAATTTAGCAGATAACCAATTATCCCAGACGTCCTTCACGAAAAACTCGATTTCTTGACTTTGTTGCTCCTTACGCAAAAACTCACCTTCCTTTCAAAGAACAATTTTTCCATAATATTATAACATATCTTTTATGAAATACAATAAAAGGTTTGTCTGCTTCCCGCATCTATGTTATTATTTATATATGTATCACTCGTTTCTCGACTTTTTGAAAGATAAAACTAACCTTTGCATCATTCAGGCGGAAAACCCCGACGGCGACTCCCTTGGCTCCGCCCTCGCCCTCGACTACCTCATCTCTAACCTCGACAAGGCCAAACAAATCTCCCTCTACTGCCCCGTTGACATCCCTAAATACCTCCGCTACTTCTCCGACTGGTCCCGCGTCGAAAACGACTTCGACTGGAAAGCCGACGGCTACATCATCGTCGACACCGCCTCCACCACCCTCCTCTCTAAACTCCTCGACGACCCCGCGATCGCTAACAAACTCACCGAAAAACCCGTCCTCGTCCTCGACCACCACGAAACCGAAGACGACCTCACTTTCCCCCACACCAGCCTGATTGAACCTCTCCCCGCTTGCGCCGACCTCATTTACAAAATCGCCAAAGACCAAAACCTCAAAATCGACCAAGACGTCGCCAAAAACCTCATCTACGCCATCTCTTCCGACACTCTCGGCCTCACCTCCGCCAGCACCTCCCCCGACACCTTCCGCCACCTCGCCGACCTCCTGGAACTTGGCCACCTCAACATCGCCGATCTCGAAGAAGCCCGCCGCGAATTCATGAAAAAATCCCCCCGCATCCTCGACTACAAAGCCGACCTCATTAAGCGCGTCGACTACTCCCTCAACAACCTCATCGCCACCGTCCACATCCCCTGGGAAGACATCGAGAAGTACTCCGACGAATACAACCCCAACGTCCTTATCCTCGAAGAACTCCGCCTCGTCGAAGGCGTCAAGGTCGCCGTCGCCGTCAAGACCTACCCCGACGGCAAGCTCACCGGCAAAATCCGCACCTCCGTCCCCATCGCCGACCAAATCGCTGGCTTCTACGGCGGTGGCGGCCACCCTTACGCCGCCGGCTTCCGCACTTATGACATTAGTTACGAAGACGTCATCAAAGACCTCGTCAGCCTCGTCCCCGACCTCATCGCGCGTCTGGAAAGGGAACAAAATGAAACTCTATAACACCGCCACCAAAAAACTTGAAACTTTTAAGCCCCAAAACCCGAACAAAGTCACCTTCTATTCCTGCGGCCCGACTGTCTATTCCACGCCCCATATCGGCAACTACGCCGCCTACATTTACTGGGATCTTTTAGAACGCGTCCTACTTGCCAACCAAATGAAGCCCTACCGCATCATCAACCTCACCGACGTCGGTCACCTCACTTCCGACGGCGACGATGGCGAAGATAAGCTCGAAAAAGGCGCGAAAAGAGAAGGCAAAACCGTCTGGGAAATCGCGGACCACTACATCGACGTCTTCAAAACCGGCTTCGAAAAATTAAACCTCCTAGAACCCGTCAAATGGGCGCGCGCGACCGACTATATTAAAGAATCCGAAGCTCTCGTCGAAAAGCTCATCAAAAACGGGTACACCTACGAAACCACAGACGGCATCTATTTTGACACAGCCAAATTCCCGAAATACAAAGACTTCGCCCGCCTCGACCTCGACCATCAAAAAGCCGGCGCCCGCGTCGCCTTAAGCTCGGAAAAACGCAACCCCTCCGACTTCGCCATCTGGAAGTTCATTAAACCGGACGAAGATCACGCCATGCGCTGGGACTTCCTCGGCCGCCCCGGCTACCCTGGTTGGCACCTCGAATGTTCCACCATCATCCACGAAGAGCTCGGTGAGCCTATTGACCTTCACGCCGGCGGCATCGACCACATCCCCGTCCATCACACCAACGAAATCGCCCAAACCTTCGGCGCCTTCAATCAACCCCTCGCCAACTACTGGCTCCACTGCAACTTCCTGCGCTTAGACGGCCAAAAAATCTCTAAATCCCTCGGCAACATCGTCACACTTGAAGATTTAGAACAAAAAGGCTTCTCCGCTTCCGACTTCAAACTCTGGCTTTACCAAGGTCACTATCGCAGCGAACGTAACTTCACCTGGGAAGACCTCGAAGCCGCCAAAAACCGCCGGCTCAAATGGCAAAACGCCTACGTCGCCCGTTTCCAACAAACGAGCAAAGAAAATCGCTCTTTGCGCGGCCAAATGCTTTCCAGCGACGATGAAAAGTCTACCACTTTCAAACAACAAGTCATAAGCGCCGTAAACGACGACTTAAACTCCGCCGCCGCCTTCGCCCTCATCGACGAAAACCTGAACAGCCTACAGCTTCTCGACTGGAGCGTTGTTGAAGCCCTCTTCGCCCTCGACATCTCGAACGTCGATAAGGACGCCGAATACGAAAAGCTCGACAACCGGCTCCAACCGCTCATCAAACAGCGAAACGAAGCCCGCGAAAATAAGGACTACGAGACCGCCGATAAAATCCGCGACGGCCTCGCGAAACAACACCTCGCCCTCCTTGACACCCCCACCGGCACCCTCTGGCAATTTTGTTAAACCATAGGTATCAGATTTTTACGCCATATATTATATATGCTATAATAAGCTTATGGCTACAAAAAAATCTTCTAAATCATCAAAAACCAAAACCACCAAAACTACCAGGCCAGCCGTCGACCATTCCCACGTCGGCAAATGCTTCGTTGCCTTCGGCTTAATCATCACCGCCCTCCTCTTCGGCCTCTTCTATTACATGGGGCAAGCTAAATCCTACGTCGATCAACAAAAACTTCTAGCCTTCGACGACCTCGTCGATAGCTACCTTTATAGCAACTTCGTTGTCGAGAGTGAGCAAGGCGCTACCGTCACCGGCAAGGGCATGACTAAAGACAACGACCTTTACTATGATTTCATTATCACGAACTACGAAGACCACATCCCCGTATCCTACAAAAAAGCTCGCCTCCACTTCCAGTGTCACGAAAAAGACAGCTTGAAACTTAAAGACACTGGTTGCGCCTACACCTACTGGTATGACGAAAAACACGAAACTTCCGCCGAATATCGCGAAAAAGCTCGTATCTTCAATGAAGCCACCGACAAATATATCGAGGCCGTAAGCGCCGCCGAAACCGAAGAACAAGAAACTGCCCTCCACGAAGAATATAAAAAGTTCTGTGAAAGCTATAAGGATTTCAACTGGCTCGGCTTAGAATAAACTAAGCATAATACCGCGCAAGAAAATCACGTTTATAATCCGCGACGGCCTCGCGAAACAACACCTCGCCCTCCTTGACACCCCCACCGGCACCCTCTGGCAATTTACCGAATAATATGTTATAATATATTAAAGGCGTCTGGGCCTCAACCCAAATGCTCTTTAATTTTTTGAAAGGAGAGTGAGACTATTGTCAAACTCTAAAAGCAAGGTTTTTCGCCAAGCCATCAAGTTTCCGATTAGCGTTCAGCGTGCCCTCGTGCCGCAAAACCTGACTAAGGAACGCGTACGCTGGATGCTCAACAAGGCTTACAACCCGCAATTCGTTTACGACACCGGCCTCCTGGAGCAAGAAATCAAGCGCGCGGAAGAGCTCCGTGCTTGCCTCAGCCATTTCTACGTCGAACATTGCCAGAAACAAACTTACGCTGACCGTTTCATTAGCACCGAGCTCAGCCTTCAGCTTGAAGTCCTAAAAGACAGCGCCACGCTTTTACGCCGCGTTCTCTTAAACCAGCTGAGCGCCGACTCTGGCGCCCTTGATTTTCCAAATTCGCGCCATGCTATCGCTCGCGTCTTCTGTTTGCCGACTCCGCACGAGCTCAAGCTCGCAGAGATGCTCCGCACCGACTGTTACAACAACGTCATCACGGAACACCTGTTCGATGACGACGAATCGAGCTACGATCAAACCGCCCTTGTCACCTTAATCGAAAGATTCCTCCATGATTTCGGCGGCAACACCGACCATCCGGAAATTAACGCCCTACGCGCTAAAACCTTCAACTGGCAAGACATTACCGACGTTTGCACAACCTTCCTGACTTACTACTGCGAAATGGCCAAAGTACCCACCCCCAAACTGAAGTTTGTCCATAACTACGGCCTTCGCAAATTCGGTATCCAATTTGAGGAATTGAGCTACAAGCTCAACCTGACCGTACCAGCCGACATGGCTTTCGACGGCTTCCAGTTGCTCGGTGCCCTCGCGCACGAACTAGCACACATCCATTCGTCACTCACCACCGGCCTCATGACCAAAAATCTGTTCCCAGAACATTTTTCGGCCAATTTAATCGCAAATGGCCCCTGGCGACTACCCGACGAAGGCTTTGCTAAGCTGTCAGAAACCTCTCTGTGTGGAGAAATCGGTCTCGCCGAACCGCACTATACCCTTGCCGCCTTCTATGCCAGCCAAGGACACAACTTCGCCGAAACCGCCGAATATCTCTACGACCGCGTTCGTCGCACCCCCGGCCAGGATTCATTGCTCGACGCTCACGTCTGGGAAACACTCAACTTTTTCTTCGGACAGACCGACACCTCTGGACACTCTGGCTTCATCACGCCCAAAGATTCCTGCTATTTCCTCGGCCCGCTCCGCGTTCTGCGTTTCCTTTGCGACAAAGGTCATATATGGTACGACGAACCCCTGAAACTCATGCGTTTCTCTAACCTCGACTTTTCGTTAATCAAACTCATCAACAAACACGAGCTGTCCGAAAGGGAACGCTTCGACCCGTTAGGCTTCTGGAGCCTCGGCCACACCCCATCCGGCAACCTCGACCCGCTTCAGATTCTAAAACACATACTCTTAGAACACAGTTGCTCATCCTCCAATCAACCAATCATCGACCCAGAAGTCAGCACACACCCGATGGCTGATGGATATTGATTGTACTTTTTTTCAAAATCCCTGCTCCTTTCTAGAACAGGGATTTTTCTATTGATAATATCTCTCCAAAAACTCTTTTTTATATTCCTGGAAACTCCCATCAAGCAGGGAATCGCGAATTTTGTCAACCACCGACACCACAAAACGCTCATTATGAATCGAGGCTAAAACTTTCGCCGTAATTTCATCCACCTTAAACAAATGATGCAAATACGCTTTGTTGTAATTTTTACAACATTCACAATCACAATCTTCCATCACCGGCGTAAAATCGTGCGCAAATTTCGCATTCTTTATATTAATTCTTCCATCCAAAGTATATAGCGACCCGTTCCGCGCCATCCGCGTCGGCCCCACACAATCAAACGTATCACACCCAAACTCCGCGCCAATAAACAAATCCCTCGGCTCCTGCCCCATACCCAAAAGGTGCCTTGGTTTAGACTCCGGTAAAATCGGACAGACCACGGAAAGCATCTCATCCATCCCCTCCGCTGTAAACACCCCGCCAATCCCAAATCCATCCACCTCCTGCCCAGCGCAAAACTCCGCACTCTCTTGGCGTAAATCTAAAAACGTCCCGCCCTGCACCACCGCATAAAGATATTGCTCCGGCAACCCCCTCGCCACATACTCCTCACGCAACCGCGCATTCTCGGAAACACATCTTGAAAGCCACCGATGCGTCCGCTCCATCGCCCGCTTCATATCGTCATAACTTTCCGACTTCGCCAACTGATCAAACGCCATATGAATATCCGCCCCAATCTCCCACTGCGTCTGCATGGAAAGCTCCGGCGTCATCAAAAACTTCTGCCCATCAATATGGCTCCTAAACGTCGCTCCCTCCTCGGAAAGTTTCACCTGCGGCAAACTAAAAATCTGGAACCCGCCACTATCTGTGAACGTCGGCTTCCCCCAGCTCATAAACTCGGCCAGTCCCCCGCCCTCGCGAATTAGACTCGCGCCAGGACGCAAAAACAAATGATATGTATTCGCCAGCACCGCCTGCGACCCCAACTCTCGCATCTGCGCAAACGTCAGCGCCTTCACCGTCGCCCGCGTCGCCGCTCCCACAAACGCCGGCGTCTTAATCTCCCCATGCGGCGTATAAATCGTCCCCACCCGCGCCAAACCATCCCTATGAGAAATCTCAAACCTTAACATATCAACATCGAATCCCCATAACTCAAAAAGTTATAGCCGGCCTCCACACAATGGTCATACGCCGCCTTCAAGTGCGACCACCCAGCAAACGCGCTCGCCAGCATCAGCACCGTCGATTTCGGCGCATGAAAGTTCGTTAATAGTGCATCCACCATCTCAAACTTAAACCCCGGATAAATAAATATATCGTCCTCCCCCTCCGTCAACCCCGTCTTCGCATAAAACTCCAACGTCCGCGCCACCGTCGTCCCCACCGCCACCACTCGGCCGCCTTCTCTCTTCGCCCGCAAAATCGCCTTAATCGTCTCCTCCGGAATATCAAACCATTCCGAATGCATCTTGTGCGCCTCCACCTCGTCCGTCCGAATCGGCAAAAAGGTTCCCAGCCCCACATGAAGCGTCAAATAATACACCTCCACCCCCTTCGCTTTTAACCTCTCAAGCAATTCTTCAGTCATATTTAGTGACGCCGTCGGCGCCGCCGCACTCCCCATGTGCTTCGCCCACACCGTCTGATACCGTTCGCGGTCCGCTTTCTCCGCCTCCCGATGCAAATAGGGCGGGAGTGGCACATTCCCGAACTCCTCCGTCAAATCATTCAGCTCCAACGGCTTCATATGCTCATCAAGCGCCTCTACCTCCGCAATCCCATCCCCCAAAATCGCCAGCACCCGCACAAACTTCTCCGCCCCCTTCACCTTCAAAACATCCCCCTCGTGTAACTTCCCCCGATACATCACCCGTTGTTTCTCCTCGCCGTGTTTCTCCAACACCACCAATTCTCGCGCTCGCCCATCCGATAGCTCGCAAAACAGCCGACTTCGCATCACTTTCGTATCATTCAAAACCAACACATCCCCCATCTTCAAATATTCATCCAACTTCCGATAATACGAATCAACTATCTCGCCGCTCTCGCGCTTCAAAACGCAAAGTCGCGTCGAGCCTCTTTCGCGAGGCGGATACTTCGCAATCCGCTCTTCCGGCAAATTATAATCAAAATCAGACACTAACATTAAAAATATTTTACCATTTTTCCCCAAAAATAGAAAACATATGCTATTATAATATTATAAAGACAGGAGGTCATATGCCCCGACACATCGTCGAAATAGAAACTAAAACATTTATCCGCTTCTGGCTGGTCCTAATTGGCTTCGCACTGGCCGGTTACTTCATCATCCGCGCTCGCGACGCCCTCCTCATCATCGCCATCGCCATCCTTCTCGCCGTCGCCATCCGCCCGCTCGCGCTCAAAGTCGACAAACTCATCGGCAAAAAGACCCAATCCCGCCTCGCCTCCGTCCTCGCCTACATCATCGTCCTCCTCGTCATCGCCGCCATCGTCGCCGCCGTCGCCCCGGTCATCATCAACGAATTCGCCAAATTCGTCACCGCCCTTCCGGACACCGTCAAAAAGGCCGACCTCTCCGCCGTCAGCAACCTCGCTAAATCCTTCGGCATCAACGACTTTTCCGCCCAAATCGTCAGCGCCATCGAAGATTTCTCCAAAAACCTTCTCTCCGGCCTTGGCACCGGCGTCGTTTCTGGCCTCTCCACCGTCGGCGGCATCCTCGGCAAAGCCGCCATCACCCTCATCCTTACGCTCTTCCTTCTCCTTGACGGCCCCAGCCTCATCAACTCTCTCTGGGACAATCTCGGCGCCAACAACAAAGCCAAAGACCCCGCCGACCTCAAAACCATCAAAGATTCCGACACCCGCGCCGTCACCGAAGCTCGCATCGTCGTTCGCAAAATGGCTCACGTCGTTTCCACCTTCTTCGCCAAACAAGTCACCATCGCCATCCTCGACGGCATCGTCTCTGGCACCGCCGTCTTCGCTCTTGCCCTCATCTTCGGCACCAACACCGGCCTTGCCATCCCTATGGGTCTCATCACCATGACCTTCTACCTCATCCCCATGTTCGGCCAAGTCATCGGCGCCAGCCTCGTCACCTTAATCTTAATCTTCAACAACCCCCTCATGGCCGTCATCTGGCTCGCATTTTACATCGTCTACGGCTTCGTCGAAGTCAACATCCTCTCGCCTAAAGTCCAAGGTAGCGCCCTCAACCTCCGCCCCGTCATCATCCTCATCGCCATGGTCATCGGCACTTACATGCTCGGCCTCTTTGGCGCCATCATCGCCATCCCCATCGCCGGCTGCATCAAAATCCTGATCGAAGAGTATCCCGCTATCCGCGAGATAAGACGCTAAAAAGTCTCTTTGTTCTACTTTTGTCCGTCTCCGCAGCTGTCCCGTTAAAAATAACAACATTCACTAGTGAATCCGAGTAACCTGAGATCGAGGATAAACTAGACTGATATGTTGTTATTTTTATAGGGTTCAGCGAGGACTAGGATCAAAAGCAGAACTAAGAGACTTTTATAATATGTTTAAACTTCACCGCTACGCTATTCTCATCATATGGTTTGCTCATCTTCTCAAACGCCTCCTTCGCCACCGCTTCATCCTCTTCCTCGTACGCCTCCGCCATAAACCTACAAGCCCCAAACTCGTTCATCGCAAACACCTCCACCTTCGGATTCGCCAAAATCTGCTCAAACATCTTCTTACTTCGCGCCGTCCCAAAATAAACTTTACCGCCCACCTCTGCCGCCTTGTCTAGCGGCCGCACATGCGGCTGGTCATCTTCCACCGTCGCCAAATACCACACCCCCGACAGCGCTTCCACAATTTCTGAATTTTCCATAATTTCCTCCAAGAATTTTAAGGTTGATTTTAAGGTTTCTATGTATAATATCTATTATAAACAAGGAAATTAGAAATGAGAATACTTTATGTAGAAGATGAAAAGCTCCTAGCCGACGCCGTCACTCACTTACTCAAAAAAGAAGGCATCAACGTCGACTGGGCCGAAGATGGCGAAGAAGGCCTTGCCCTGGCCAAAAAACCGGTTTATGATTGCTTAGTTCTCGACATCATGCTCCCCAAAATGTCCGGCCTGGAAATCCTCGCCAGTCTCCGTAAACAGGGAATCAAAACCCCGGTCATCATGCTCTCCGCTCTCTCCGAGGTTGAAGACAAAGTTAAAGGCCTGGAAATCGGCGCCGACGACTACCTCGCCAAACCCTTCAAAACCAAAGAACTCATCGCCCGCCTAAACGCCCTCGCTCGCCGACCCGCCCTGCGCGAATCTAAAACCCTTAAATTCGCCGACTTAGAACTCGACCCAGAAAACCGCACCGTGAACGGCCTCTCCCTCACCGAAAAAGAAGCGGAAATCCTCGAAATGCTCATCAAATCCGGCGACAAAACCGTCCAAAAAGACTACATCCTCGCCCACGTCTGGGGCGCCGACATGCTCGCCGAAGACAACTACGTCGAAGTCTACATGTCCTACCTCCGCAAAAAACTCAAAACCTTAAACTCCAAAGTAGAGGTCAAAACCATCCGTGGTCTTGGCTATAAACTTATAGTAAAATAGAAATATGTTCAAAAAACTCCGCAATCATTTCATTCTCATCAACCTCCTCACGACCTCCTTCATTTTAATCGCCGCCTTCTCCAGCATCTACCTCGTCGCCAAAAATTCGAGCGACAGCCGCCGCCCCATCCCTAACGAAATCAACATTTCCGTTCAAGGCGACACTGCCGAATTCCGCGAATTCATCAACGAGCGCATCCTCGCCGACCGCGAAGCCTCTCTAAACTCTCTTCTCGTCACCCTCGTCATCACCGGCCTCTCCGTCGAAATCATCGTCGCCATCTTCTCCTACCTTTTCGCCGAGCAAGCCATCAAACCCGTCAAAACCGCCTACGAAACCCAAAAAATCTTCATCGCCAACGCCTCCCACGAAATCAAAACTCCTGTCGCCGCCATCAAAGCCAACCTCGAAGCCGCCGATTTGAGCGATGAAAACCACTGGATTAAAAACATTGAACTTGAAGCCGACAAAATCGAAACCCTCAACCTCGCGCTCTTAAGGCTCGCCAAAACCGACGCTGTCAAAGAAGCTCTCACCGTTGAAGAATTCGATCTCGCCCACGTCAGCCAGGCCGTCATCAACTCCTTCAAACCCCGCATTGAACAGAAAAATATAAAGTTAAGTATAAATATTATAAATAAGAAGATAAAATTAAATAAAGAGGATTATAAGGAGATATTCAGTATTTTATTAGATAATGCAATTAAATATTGCGATAAGAAGATTGATATAAAGGTAAATAATAAAAGATTAATCATAAGTAACGATGGAACTATAATTCCAAAAGACAAATTGCAACACGTCTTCGACAGGTTTTATCAGATAGATAAATCAAAAACCGGTTATGGTTTAGGTTTAGCGATAGCCGAATCTTTAGCGAAACGTAATAACTGGTTTCTTGAAGTAGAGTCTAATACGCTTACGTCATTCAAGTTGTGCTTCTAGCGAGGCGAGGCAATAGGATTTTCGAGGCATTATATCGGGTGCGACCTGTCGCACGCCGGCGAGCCCAAGTCCGAACGGGCTGTGGGTGTGGGGTGCCCGCACCCGTGAGGACATGACGGCGAGCATGCCGAGAAAATTCTGTTGCCGTCAGCCTCGCACGTGTTATAATCATTGTATGATCAAAGTTTTCACCACCCCCACTTGCGTCTACTGCCACGCCCTCATGGACTGGCTCGACGACCAAAACATCAAATACGAAGAAATCGACGCCGTCTCAAACGAAGAAGCCCTAGAGCTCGGCATCTCCGCCGTCCCCGTCACCCTCATCTCCGACTCCGAAGGCAAAGAAATCGCCCGCATCACCGGCTTCGACCGCCCCGCCCTCAAAAAAGCCCTGAAATCCCTCGCCGCCTAACCTCCGCGAGATTACAACACATTTTCCAAACATTTCAAGACTACAAAACCCTCACTTTTTCTTCTATAATAGAATTATTCAGCTATACTTCGGTCACTGGCTGGATGTACCGAGGCATTAGGGTGTTCTGTCATTTTCGCCCTCTTGCTAAGTGCCCCCAAGTTTGGGCACACATAAATGACTCTACGAGTAAAATCAAGGAGTTATCTATGAAAAACAATAAAACTACATCTGAACGCGTTGAGGTCATGGCCCTTTTCGGCTATGGGATGACGCCTTGCCAACCACTCTCCTTTCGTAAACGTGGTGCAAATGAGGTGGAAGTTGCGGAAGTTCTACGCAACCACATCGAGTTTGTGGGTACGGTCGCTCATCATATCTTCGACATCATCGCCGGCCAGAAGAGATATGTGTTGGAGTTCAACTCAACTGATCTCAGCTGGCACCTTACGGCATGAGTTTCGGATGGGAAGAGCAACCCCCCACACCTCACTTGGGGGGTCTTCCTTTGAAGGAAATATTTATGCATTACTACGCTGCCATCGATTTCAAATCTTTCTACGCCTCCGTCGAATGCGTAGAGCTCGGCCTCGACCCACTCACCTCCAACCTCGTCGTCGCCGACCAATCCCGCACCGACGGCACCATTTGCCTTGCCGTTTCTCCCAGCCTCAAACAACTCGGCCTGCCCGGCCGCTGTCGACTTTTCGAAGTCAAAGAACGCGCCCGCCTTTACAAGGCCGAAACCGGCCGCGACCTCGAATATTACGTCGTCCCGCCCCACATGAAAACCTACCTCGCCTACTCCAACCGCATCTACCACGACATCTTCCTCCACCACGTCGCACCCGAAGACATCTTCCGCTACTCAATCGACGAAGTCTTCATCGACCTCACCAGCTACCTCAAATTCTCCGGCCTCTCCGCCGAAGCTTTCGCCAGCCGCATCGTCCAAGATATTTTCTTAAAAACTGGCCTCACCGCCACCGTCGGCGTCGGCACCAACCTCTACCTCGCCAAAGTCGCCATGGACATCCTCGCTAAACACGCCGCCCCAGACCAAAACGGTGTCCGCCTCGCCTCACTAACCGAACAAACCTTCAAAGAACAACTCTGGAACCACACCCCGCTCACCGACTTCTGGGGCATCGGCCACCAAACCGCCCAAAAACTCGCCAAATACAACCTCACCACCTTCGGCGCCCTTGCCCGCGTCGCCCTCAAAGACGAAGACTTCTTCTATAAACTCCTCGGCGTCAACGCCGAACTCTTCATTGACCACCTTTGGGGCATCGAGCCCACCACCATGCGCGACGTCAAAAACTTCCGCCCAAAATCCAACTCCCTCTCTCGCGGCCAAGTCCTCGGCGAAGCCGTCTCCGCCACCACCGCCCGCCTCCTCGTCCTAGAAATGGCCGACGAACTCGCCCTCGCTCTTGCCGAAAAACGGCTCAAAACCAACCTCCTCACCCTTGACCTCATCTACGACAAATCCACGCCCACTCGCCCTGCTCACGGCTCCACCCGCTTCTCCCACACGTCCTCCCCCAAACTCCTCTCTGAACAAGCCTCTCGCATCTTCGACCGCATCACAAATCCTAGCGCCAAGATCAAACGCCTCTACCTCTCCTACGGCAACCTCATAACTCCCGAAAACCTCGCCAAAACTCACGCCCAACTCGACCTTTTCTCCACCCCTGTTGCCACCCCTGATAGCGTCGCAAATTCACTCCGCGCTTCATTCACGCCCGAACAGCGCGACGAAAACCTCTCTCGCGCCGTCCTAGAAATCCAGCACCGCTTTGGCAAAAACGCCATTTTAAAGGCCGTAAGTTACGAAGAAGGCACCACCCTCCGCGAGCGCCACCACCAAATCGGAGGCCACCATGAATAACCCCAGCCCAAACGACCCCAGTGACTTCAGCGACATTATCAACACACCCCGCCCCGCCTCAAAACACCCCAAAATGCCCCTCGCCCAACGCGCCAAACAATTCTCTCCCTTCGCCGCCCTCGGCAAACTCGAAATCGAACTCTAGAAAAACCTAAACCTTGAAAGTGGGAACAGGCGCATAATCACCGGCCCGGCCACACGGCAATACGGAATCGTTCCCAACCCATTCCGCGAATCATAACTATTTGACCCCTCACGATTATCACCCGACACAAACAGCTCCCCCTCCGGCACAATCACATCCACTTCGCCACTCGTATGTTCCTTCGGCCCATCATCCTCCGCCTTCCGCCACTCCGTATCATACACAAACCCCTCCGGATGCTCGTCATTATACACCGTCATCACTCCATCTTTCACCTGCACGCGCTCCCCCGGAAACGCAATCACGCGCTTAATAATATACTGGTCTTTAATCCCCGCCGGCGCCGCACAAGTCACCTCGCCACTCGAACTACCGTTCGCAAACACAATCACTTCGCCCCTTTGCGGCACATACTCATGCCCCAGAAAATGCGCCCAGCTCACCGTCAACCGGTTCACAATCACGCGATCATCGCCAAGTAGCGTATTCTCCATACTACTCCCCACCACATTATACGACTTAAACACAAACGTATTTAGGAGGAACGTCCCTAGCGCCACCGCTCCCACAAACAGCAATAAACTCAAAAAATCTTTTAACAGCGGGTGCTTTTGTAAAAACGTCGCTTCAGTATATTCTTTTTCCATACTTCCCATTATAGCACACTCCCAAAATCCCAATGCTTATTTTTTCAGGTTTTTAAGTTTGTTTTTATAAACTTTGATATAATATATTATATATGGCATCCGATTATATATTCATCAGAAGAAGTCGCAACGCACTCTCCACTGCGCTCCACCTCGTCATGAACATTCTCCTTGGCGTCGGCTCCGTCCTCGTCACCATCGTCTCCGGCTCGTGGATCATCGGCTTCGTCCTCGTCTTGCTTTCAAAATGGCGCATGTTCGCCGTCCGCCCGCACTACCTCTGGCTCAACGTCAAAAGCAACCTCGTTGACCTCATCGTCGGCTTCTCCGTCGTCCTCCTCGCCTACTTCTCCGGCACCAAAATCATGCTCGTCCACTACCTCCTCTCTCTCATTTACGTCCTTTGGCTCACCGTCATCAAGCCTCGCACATCCGAAGCCTGGAACCTCGCCCAAGCCCTCATCGCCATCTTCCTCGGCACCACCGCCTCCTCCATCCTCGCCGCCAGCATCAACCCCATCCTCCTCGTCGCACTTGAATTCATCATCGGCTACGGCGCCGCCCGCCACGTCCTCGCCCAAAACAACAACTCCTCCGACCACGGCTACCCCGCCCTCATCTTCGGCATCATCTTCGCCGAAATCGCCCTCCTCTGCCACTCTTGGCTCATCGTTTACACCTTCATGGACGCCGGCATCATCATCCCCCAGCTCTCGCTCATTCTCACTGTCTTCGCCTTCATGATTGAACGGCTCTACCGCTCCGTCGAAGAACGCGACGGCCAACTCAAATTCAAAGACGTCGCCGTCCCCGTCATCTTCAGCATCGTCATTCTCGCCGTCATCATCATCGGCTTTTCCGAACCAATTTTTAACGTATAAACCAAAGGAGGTTTTATGAAAGAAGCAACCATTATTAAAGACGCCCCGACTTTTGAATCGAAGCCGGAGCTAAAACCTGAACCAAAGCCAGAATCAAATTCCGAGCCAAAACCCAAATCCGGCCGCGGCCTCGCCGTCACCGCCCTCGTCCTCGCCATCCTCTCGCTCATCAGCTCCACCTTCGTCGCTTTCCTCGCCCTCGGCGTCATCGTCGTCTCCCCAGCCTACAACTCCAGTAACTTCGTCTCCGAATTCACCGCCGACGGCAACTCCGCCAACTTCACCGAAGGCAGTATCGCTGAAGTCGCGAGCCGCGTCGCGCCTAGCGTCGTCTCCATCATCACCGAAGTCAAAACCAAATCCTACAGCTTCTTCTACGGCGAATCCGAATCGACCGGCGCCGCCGCTGGCACCGGCATTATCGTAAGCCAAGACGGTTATGTCCTCACCAACAAACACGTCATCGACTCCGCCACCAAAATCTACATCGTCCTCGACGACGGCACCGTCTATAAAGACGTCACGCTCGTCGCCACCGACCCATTAAACGACGTCGCCTACCTTAAAATCAATGGCGCCACCGGCCTCACCGCCGCCACCCTCGGCGACTCCAAAACCATCGTCGTCGGCGAACAAGTCATCGCCATCGGTAACGCCCTCGGCCAATATCAAAACACCGTCACCTCCGGCATCATCTCCGGCACCGGCCGCTCCCTCACCGCCACCGATTCCGACTACCAAAACGCCGAAACTCTCACCGACATGATTCAGACCGACGCCGCCATCAACTCCGGCAACTCCGGTGGCCCGCTCGTCAACGCCGCCGGCGAGGTCATCGGCATCAACACCGCCGTCTCTTCCGCCAACAACATCGGCTTCGCCATCCCCATCTCCGCCGTCAAGGGCATGCTAACCCCACTCCTCTCGACTGGCACCACCGCACGCGCTTACGCCGGCATCTCCTACTCCAACATCGACGCCACCACCGCCCTAGAAAACGACCTCGCCTCCACCTTCGGCGCTTACGTCTCCAACGTCATCAAAGGTTCCCCCGCCGAAAAAGCCGGCCTCAAA
Source organism: uncultured Candidatus Saccharibacteria bacterium (assembly GCA_964402915.1). GTDB lineage: Bacteria > Patescibacteriota > Saccharimonadia > Saccharimonadales > Saccharimonadaceae > Nanosyncoccus. The sequence goes on along the minus strand of CAYODV010000005.1, from coordinate 10,285 downwards.
AAGGACGACATCATTCTCGCCGTTGACGGCGTCAGAATCGGTGCCAACACTTCTCTCGGCACCCTTCTCGGCGAACACTCCGTCGGCGACACTCTCACTCTCGCCGTCCTCCGCAACGGCGCCGAACTCACCCTCTCCCTCACCCTAGCCGCGTATTCCGAATAACAACTGATAGCCCCTAATCTCAAGGTTTTCAAAACCTTGAGATTTTGCTTCCTTCACAATTCTTTCGTGTTGACACGGATCCGCTTCAAGAATCAAATACTTCGTCCTCCCCCTCACTTGCCTTAAGAGCCTAAAAATAACCTCTAGCCCCCTATCTCCCGCATACAGCGCCAACTCCGGCTCAAAACCGAGCGCTTCCTTATCTAGCCACTCCCAACTCCGGTCCACATACGGCAAATTCGCCACCACCACATCAAACTTCCCCTGCACATTCTGCAGTAAATCACTCTTCACAAAATCCACCCGCGCACCCATTTTCTTCGCATTAAACCGCGCCACACCCAGCGCTTTATCAGAAATATCACACGCCAGCACCTTTGAATCTAAAAGCTCCAGCTTCAGCGTCACCGCCACACATCCACTCCCCGTCCCCACGTCCAGAATCTTCGGCCTCGCCGGCAACACCCTTGGTGGCACCTTCACGCCATACAAATACTCTTGCCCCGCCAAACTCAACACCATCTCCACCATCCCCTCCGTCTCCGGGCGGGGAATCAACACATCCGGCGTCACCTTAAACACGCGCCCAAAAAAATCCGCCTTCCGCCGTTTATACGCTTCTGGCTGTTTACTTTTCTTCGTTTCCGCCACTAATCAGCCCTCGTTCAAACTTCCGCAGTTCATCCACAATATCTTCAATATCTCCGTCCATCGCCGCACCAATATTCGAGCGCGAATAATGAATCCGGTGGTCGGTAATCCGATCTTGCGGAAAATTATACGTCCGAATCTTCTCGCTTCTGTCGCCCGTACCAATCAAACTCTTCCGCGCCTCACTCGCATTCTTTCGCTCTTCTTCTCGTTGCCTCTCCACTAACCGCGAGCGTAGCACCGCCATCGCCTTCTCCTTGTTTTGCCTCTGCGAACGTTCGTCTTGCATCGCCACAACAATCCCACTCGGCAGGTGCGTAATCCTCACCGCCGAATTCGTCGTGTTCACGCTTTGTCCACCGTGCCCACCCGAATGATAAATATCAATCCGCAAATCTTCCTCGCGAATTTCAATATCATGCTCCTCCGCCTCCGGTAGCACCGCCACCGTCACCGTCGAAGTGTGAATCCGCCCCTGACTCTCCGTCACCGGCACCCGCTGCACACGATGCACGCCCCCTTCAAACTTCATCCGCCCATACGCATCGTCACCCGTCATCTTAAAAATCACTTCCTTCATCCCCCCGGCCTCGTTCTCATTCCGAGAAATCAGCTCTGCCCTTAAACCCGTCCGCTCACCATAACGCACATACATCCGATATAACTCACCCGCAAACAGCGATGCTTCATCACCCCCCGCCCCCGCGCGAATTTCCATAATCGCCGGTCGATCGTCCAGCGGGTCTTTCGGAAGCAGCATTTCCTCAAGTTTCGCTCGTTTCTCCTCTAGTAATGTTGTAATTTTTACAACATCTTCCTTGGCCAGCTCCGCCAGCTCCGGGTCATTCAGAAGTTCCTGCGCCTCCGCCAGAGCCTTCTCTTGCGCTAAAATCTCCGCGTGTAGCTCCAAAATCTCACTTAACTCCGCCCCGCGCTTACTCTTCGCAGCAAACTCCGAATCCGCATAGGCCTCCGGCTTCGCCAAAAACGCCTCAATTTCCGCTTTTTCTTTTTCTAAACTCGAAAAATCAAATTCCATATATATTATTATACCATGAAAAACCCAGCTCATGAAAGCTGGGTTTAAGTTTAAGCGCATCTTCATTCCGAGACGACAGAGACATTAACGCAGATTGCGCCGCTCAAGCCATCTTCAGAATCGAGTAGTTTTTCGACGTCGACATCAATACCCGCGCCGAGAGTAAAGCGAAACTCTTTCGTCTCGCCCGCCCCAATGCGATTATCGCCACCAGTGTAATGGATGTCGATAGCTTCGCCACTCTTGTCTGCAAACGTCGCAACCACCGAAATAGTTCCAGAATTAACAACCTTACAGACGATGATTGGAGCCTCAACCCACCTCGGCGGATTATCCGGGTCTTCTTCATAGCAGAATTCGTATTTGTTCCAGATTTTTCCACCGGGCGAATAGACTCCATCCTGGACTTCCCAAGAAACATCGACATTCATCGACTCTTCCTCTGGCAGTTCTTCCTCAGGGGCCTCTTCTTCGGGCACATCTTCATCAACCAACTCTTCCTCGACTGGCTCTTCTTCGACGATTTCGTCTTCAGATTCGGATTCAGATTCTTCTTCGTCCTCTTCGTCTTCGTCGACTACCAACCAATCTTCCGGGCTTAGTTCTTCTTCATTATCTTCTTCGTCTTCGTCGACCACTAACCAATCTTCCGGATTCAGCTCTTCTTCGTCTTCGTCTTCATCCACCACCAGCCAATCTTCCGGCTTTAGTTCTTCAGCTTCAGGCTCACCTTCAGCTTCATCTGCCGGTTGTTCTTCAGACTCGGTTTCTGATTCTGGCGCCGTCTCCGGCTCTTGTTCAGGCTGTTCCGATTCTGGCTGTTCAGTCTCCGGTCGTTCAACCTCTGGCTCTGGCTTTTCCGGCTCAGATTCAGGTTGTTCATCTCCGAGCTCAGTTTCTTCCGGCGGAGTCCGCTCGGGTGATTCTTCCTGTTTGGCTTGCTCGGCGCGGCGCTTTCGCTCCGCTTCCAAAGCTTTCTCCCATTCCGGATCACCTTCGTAGACCCACTTCCACGTTCCATCTGCCAGATAATACTTGATTCGTTTCCGTCCTGTTTCGTCTTCTTCCGTTTCCGGCTCACTGTCCAAGTCTGGCTGCTCGCCTTCTTGCGGCTCAACTTCCAATTCCGGTTGCGATTCGGGCTCATTTTCTGCTTCAGGCACCGTCTCTGGCTCCTGTTCCTGTTCTTCTTCTGTCGGCTCAGCCTCTTCCGGCTCATTCTTGGGCTCCGGCTCAGGCTCGTTAGGAGTTTCCATCGGCACCTCTTCCTCAACGGGAATCGGCTCCGTCGGCTCTTCCGGCGTTTCCTCAGCTAAACCGGCCAAGCCAAGGTTAGCTAAAAGCGCCAAGCCAAGAACCAGACTTAAAACTCTCTTCACTCTTCTCACCTCTCGTTCTTAGTTCACTTTCACTGCCAGCTTAATCCCATATTCTTCCTGCAACTCTTTCGGCAAATCCTGCTCAACATGCAGCATCACCGGAACTTTAGTCGAAATCTTACTGTATTCGTCCCTTTCGGCATCGTATGGAGTAATCAATAAAGATGCAGCATAATCACCGCCTGGCAAAACATAATCGTCCTCTCCAAAAGTATGTAATTGCATTATAGTAATTTCGTAACCGGGATTAATGATGCCCGTCTCTCCAAGAGAAAGATAGCCACCGCGGTAAAACTTATAGTCGCCAAATTGCGCGATCATCAGTTTTTCATATTCGTTAAGCGCCAAAAGTTTTTCTTCTGTCATACCGAGCCAGTCGTCGAGAGAATAGCCAAGATAATTATTCTCCACCAACACTTTTGCAAAGTCGACATAACTCAACGGATAATCATATTCGTTCGTCGCAACCACGCCTTTGATAACTAGCCTACTCATCGCGTCTTTGTTGAGTACACCAACTTGCATTGCGCGAAACCCAGCCAATGCCAATTCATTCAATTCTTTATTGCTTTTGAAGGTAGTTCCGAAAAGCTCTGTAAGATTATCGTCGGTCAGAATAAGTTCAACCTTGACACCTAAATTCGAATATCCAGGATTAATATAATACATTTCCATCAAGCTACAACCAAAAGCTGCAAATGCATCCTGACCCCAACGAATAAAAACGTCCCCAGAATCTTTTCCTTTACTATTGTTGGCAAACTCTACCGTCTGCTCCTCAACCTGAGTCGCAAGCTGTTCTAATTCTCTATCGGGATAAGGAAAATCCTCAACAATTCGCCCATCGACAAACGAATAACCGTCGGCGTAAGACGCTGTCGAAAACAGTGAAGCCAGCATTAGACACATACAGAAAAAACTTTTTTTCATTATTTTCATCCCCTATTCGCATTCAACTACTTAGTAAAAGAGGGCGGTCAAGACCGCCCTCAAGCAAAAAGTAGTTAATCCAGTCCCGCAATAGCAACTACATCGACACCGAGGAAACAAGTATAGTATTGATCAGAATTCACACCCGCACTGGCCAACACATTAGTCGTGACATCATTATAGATAGCTTCCTCGTCCAAAACAATAGAAAATGTTTTCGCACGAGTACGTGTCGATGCATCTCCGGTGCCCGCCGTGAGCGTAAAACTCGCAAGTCCATCACTTGCGATCTGCGTAGCAACAGAGTCGCCCGAATAAACTTCAGAATCTGCATATTCATCAGCAAACGATTCCATCGCTATGGTAGCTACATGGCCAGGAGAAGATCGATTTACGACAGTTACTTGCAACACCGGTGCGGTATAACTTGCCAAACCGCCCTCGTCATAGGGAACCCATTCCCAATCCGTTCCTTCAACCCAACTAAAAGTAGTTCCATCCCAAGTCTTAACGTGCCGACGATTTACCTGCGCACTACCTGCAGCAGTATTACCCCAGTCGACTTCGATTTCGACCACACTAACTTCGCGGCTCGCACTTGTGCCAGTAGAAATCGACAGAGGAGCATTAGCACTATCGCCATCTCCAGCCGCATCAATCGTCGTCGCCCCCGCAGTCGCCAGGGCAAAGGTCATCACCAGCGCCATCAAAATGGCTAGAAACTTTTTCATTTTACATCCCTCCAATATAAAAATCGTTTAGTCGTTAGGACTTTGGTCGTTTAGGAAACAGAAACATTTTTAACTACTATTCGTCTTTTTTAATCCCCTCCTTTCAAAGACGCGCTTGTCAAAGTTCGTATGAAGCATCCTTTTCGCTTCATAACCTTACTAATATACCCCCCCCCTCGCCGTTTTGTCAACTCTATTTTTTCCTTAAAATTATTTCATAATTACGCTAATTTCTCACCCAGTGCCAAGCCCCAAACGAATCCGCCTCCAGCCGCTTAAACTGGTACCCATTTTTCTTCCCAAACTGCAAAATCTGCTCCACCGCGTCCACGGAAAATCCCATCGTATCATGCTGCAACACCACCCATTCTCCCTCGCCCAATCTCCCCGTCACATTCGCCACCACCTCCTCCACCGTCAAATTCCCGCTCGCGTCGCCCGAACTAATGTTCCAATCAAAATACTTAAACCCTCGCGCCTCTGCCTCGCCAACTAACCGCGACATAATCTGCGTCCCACCATCATAAAGCGCACTCACCGTATTTGAACTTCCACCAGGGAATCGCATCAAATTCGACACATACCCACCCGTCGCCTCCTTCACGCGATTTTGTATCGCCAGCATATCGTCCCAAAACGCATTCCGGTTTTGGTAAATATAAGCATAGTTATGAGAAAACGTATGCAGCCCCACCGCATGCCCCTCTTCATACTCGCGTTTTATCATCGCGTCCTCACCCCGCCCCGTCACAAAAAACGTCGCCTGCACTTTATACTTTTTCAAAATATCTAAAAGCCGCGCCGTATGCTCACTCGGCCCATCATCAAACGTCAAATACACCGCCCCCGGAACCGCCGGCGGCGCCACCACCCTCACTCGTCGACTCGCCTTCGCCTCGTTGCCCGCCGCGTCCACCGCTCTATACCAAACTTCATACTCCCCCTCATTCCACACGTCCATCTCCGGCGTTTCAATCGCCACCTCCACCTCCCCATCCCTTTCGTCCATCGCCTCCGCCCCCGGCTCCTCATACGCCCCACCAAACCAAATCTCCACTTCCTCCTCTCCCCGAAGCGTCAAAACCGGCGCCTCCTCGTCCGGCGGCGTAAAGTTTAAGAGCTTCGTCAGGCTAAACATCGCCCCAAACGCACTCGCCCCCGCCAGCACCAAAATCAAACCCACTTTCCACCACTCCAGTCCTTCACGCTTCTTCGTCCGCCCCAGCTTTTTAACTTCGCTCATTTAACTAAATTATAGCACAGCTCACAATCTGTGGTATAATTAACCAAGCGGATCCTTAGCTCAGCTGGCTAGAGCGCACGATTCACATTCGTGAGGTCAGAGGTTCAAGCCCTCTAGGATCCACCAAAAGGTTTATAAAATATTTTTTATCTATTCTGCAATCTAAACTTGTCTGTTAAATCCAATCCCCAACAATATGGTCTAAGCTTTCATGTTATAATAATAGATATGACAAACATTATTATAACTTCTGGACGTAAATATATCGATATTGATGCCTACGCCAGTATGATGGCCTATCGCGAACTATCGAAAATCATAGACAATAATAATGTTATCGCATCTACAACTGCCACACTCAATCAAAGCGTTCCACCATTAATCTTAGATTTGAAGTATAGCCTGGATGAGCCAATCGATAATGGAAATGATAAGTATATCTTACTAGACGTATCGAACCCTGATTTTTTTGATGAGCAAGTAAGACCAGGCAAAATAATCGAAATCATAGATCATCATGCTGGCTTTGAACAGTACTGGGCTAAATATCCAAACATTAAAACTCAGATTGAGTTCATTGGCTCTGTCTGTACTTTGGTCTACGAGAAGATTATTCAGTCTAGACATGCTGAAATCCTCGACACTGATTTATGCAAGCTATTGGTTGCAGGTATTCTAGATAATACTCTTAATCTCAAGGCCAGCATCACTACAGATCGCGACCGCAGTGCATACAATGAGCTATTAAGGCTGGGTAAAGTCCCCGAGGATTTTTATAAGGAATATTTTTTCGCATGTGAGACTGAAATTACGAAAGATTTCGAGAAGGCTATCAAGGATGATCTTAAAATAGAGAAAGCCGGAATTTTACCTGAAGTCATCGGACAAATGATAGTACTAAATCTAGATAATTTCGACCAAGAGAAAATGAATGAAATTTTTGCTGCCTATCCAGAATGGATGATGAATGTTATGCTGCTGGAAGAAGGTAAGAGTTATATTTACTTCGGCGGCGACGGTGTTGGACAAAGATTAGAACAATTATTTGATAAAAAATGCAGAAGTGATAATCTTTTGGTTCTAGATAAGTTTCTACTTAGAAAGCAAATCATGAAGAAGGCTAGAGACGCCGTCTCTATATAATGTTAAAACCTGATTAAAAGAGCCCCACCATTTTTTATGTCTTTATTTTACAATCCCATGATAAGCCAGCCGGCACCGTAGCCGCACCCCAAGCGCGCAATCGCGGAAATACTTGTTCCTCCGCCACTTTGGGAACCGCGAACGGAGCGCGCGTCGAATCTCCGCAAATTCTCGCCGTCCCTCCGGAAATTTCACAAACTCCCGCGCCGCATCATCCAGCAAATTCCAGATATAAAACCACTCCAGCTCCGCCTTATACTTATTAAACTTTCCTACTTTCTCGAAACGGCCGGCGAGTAGCTCTAGAGCTGGAAAAATGTCCAGCTCCCGCTCGCTCCATGTCCCACCGTGAAGCACCGACCCCTTCCGCTGACGATAATAATACACCGGCTTCTCCACGCTCGCCACCTTGTCCGTATATAATATATAACTGGAAATAATCGCCATATCTTCATGAATCATTCCTTCGTCATAAAACAACGCATTTTTGATTAGCCACTCCCGCTGACAAATCACTTGCCACGGCGCCAGCCCATACCGCACAAACCTTTGCCGCCAATGCTTATCTACCTCCGGCCGCACCGCCCCAAGCACCCCGCCCGCAATCTCCTCGCCCGTCTCCGTCACCTTCTGCGCACCAATCAGCACCACCTCCGCCTTCGACCGCACGCAAACCGCCAAAATCTCTCGCGCCGCCCCACGCCGCACATAATCATCCGAATCCACAAACCACACATACTCGCCCCGCACCTGCTTCATCCCAAAATTCCGCACTGCCGCCGCCCCTGGCCGCGCACATTTTAAGACCCGCACAAACTTATACTTCTCCGCAAACTCCCGACAAAGCTCCAAACTCCCATCCGTCGAACCATTGTCAATCAAAACAATCTCACAATCTTTCGGCAAATCCTCCGCCAAACTCTCCACACATTCCCCCAAGAACTTCGCCGTATTATATACCGGCACCACAATCGATAGTTTCATATATATTATTATATATAAAAAATTGCCCCGCAGGGCAATTTTCTAAAACTATTTTTCAGCTTTCTTGGCTTTTTCGGCTTTACGAGCAGCTTCTTTCTGCGCCTTGGCAACTTTATTCCCAAGTTGGCTGCGCAACTTCGCGGCGCGCTCAGCACGAGCCTTAAAGCGGTCGACGCGACCCTCGGTATCGATAATCTTCTCTTCACCAGTAAAGAACGGGTGGCTCTTGGAAGAAATCTGGATTTTGACCAGCGGATATTCCTTACCGTCAGTCCATTTAATAGTCTCATCGCTCTTCGCCGTCGAGCGGGTCAAGAAAGAAAACTTCGCCGCATCATCGGAAAAGACTACAAAGCGATAATCTTTAGGTTGTTTCTCTGCGTTACTCATAATTAGCCCACATTATAACAAATTTTTGCATCTATTGCAATATCTTTTTATCTGTGTTAAAATTAATCGGTAACATTTTTAATGAATCATTCGCGGGAGATTTCCTCATTGTATTACACGCGTAATACAATGAAGTTTCCGCGAAGAAGAGAAAGGAAATCATATATGGCAGTAGATGTCGATATGAAAGCTCTGCTCGAAGCTGGCGCCCATTTTGGGCACAAAACGAGCCGCTGGCATCCGAAGATGTCGCAATATATTCACTCTAAGCGCAACGACTCGCACATCATCAACCTCGACCGCACCGTCGAAAACCTCGAAAAGGCTCTCGCCTTCGCGACCGACCTCTCCAAAAACGGCAAGAAAATCCTCTTCGTCGGCACCAAAAAACAGCTCAAAGAGCCCGTTAAAGCTGCCGCTGAGGCCGCCGAAATGCCTTACGTCACCGTCCGCTGGGTTGGTGGCACCCTCACTAACGTCGAAACCGTCAACAAACAAATCCGCAAGCTCAAAGACCTCGAAAAGAAAATGGCCTCTGGTGAACTTGAATCTCGCTACTCTAAACTCGAAGTCCAACGCTTCCAGGAACAAATCGACCTCTTGAATGAACGCTACGGCGGCATCAAAAACATGACCGAACAACCCGCCGCTGTCCTCGTCACCGACGCCATCGAAGACCACAACGCCGTCAAAGAAGCCAACCGTCTTCGTATCCCCGTCATCGCCATCTGCGACACCAACGTTGACCCATCTGGCGTCACTCACGTCATCCCGATGAACGACGACGCCGTCAAGGCCGAAGAACTCGTCCTTAACTACTTCGTTGAAGCCATTAAAGCTGGTAAAAAATAATTAGGAGGCACCATGTCTAACATTTCCATTGAAGACATCAAAAAACTTAAAGAACTCTCCGGCGTTGGTCTCACCGATGCCAAGAACGCCCTCGTTGAGGCCAAAGGCGACTTCGACAAAGCCCTCGAAGCCATGCGCAAAAAAGGCCTCACCAAGGCCGAAAAACGCGGCGACCGCGAAACCCGCGAAGGCCTCGTTGACGCATACGTCCACGACGGCCGCATCGCCGCCATCGTCGAGCTCAACTGCGAAACTTCCTTCGTCGCCAAAACCGACGAATTCAAAACCCTCGCTCACCAGCTCGCCATGCAAGTCGCTTCGATGAACCCGCTTTACGTCTCCGAAGCCGACATCCCCGAAGACGTCAAGTCCGCCAAGATGAAAGAACTTGAAGCCAACTTCAAAGGCCCGGAAAACATGAAGGAAAAAATCCTCGAAGGCCAAGCCAAAAAAGCCTTCGCCGACAAAGTGTTGATGAACCAACCTTACATTCTCGACGACTCCAAAACCGTCGAAGCCTTCATCAAAGAAGCCATCGCCAAGACCGGCGAAAACATCACCGTCCGCCAATTCAAGCGCATCGAGCTCGGCGTCACCGAATAATCACTATATAATATATAGCAAGAAAAATCGCCCTCTACTCACAGGGGGCGATTTTAGTTCGTATTATAGGTAGCCCCGGCATATCATCGCCTCACTTTAACCGGCAATAAAACCTCGACGCGTATCAGTGTTATACTCTCCTTCGGAAAATCTCACCCAGAGACTCTCCCCACTT
>CAYODV010000004.1:0-29571 GCA_964402915.1 uncultured Candidatus Saccharibacteria bacterium | reverse complement strand
TTCAACCTCCAAGACTCCGCCCACCTCTCCGCCTCCTCCCTCGCCCCTACTTGCTACCTTTACAACGGCGCCACCTCCTGCCGCGTCACCGCTCCCACCGTCTCCGTCGCAAGCGGCTACGTCCACGACGGCTGGAGCCGCACCTCCAGCACCACCTCCACCGACCTCTCGCCAACCGCCAGTGTTTCCATCAGCTCCGACACCCCCTTCTACTCCGTCTCTCACAACTCCACCCCTCGCTCCGCCACTTTCCATATCCGAAACGCCTCCATCTCCCGCTTCTCCGACGGCACCACTGCCGACAAAAAATTAAGCTGCTACCTTTACAACGGTTCCAACTCTTGCTCCGTCACCGCTCCCACCCTCCTCACCGACTCCGGCTACACCGCTCTCGGTTGGTCAGAAAGTAGCTCCGCCGAAGCCGCCGACTTCGCTTCCGGCGCCTCCGTCGCACTCACCTCCACAAACAAAGATTTCTACGCCGTCGTGGACAGCTCCTTCACCGTCAGCTTCTCCTCGCTCGACCCCGCCCACCTCTCCCTCTCCTCCACCTCCAAGACTTGCAACCTCAACGACTCCCCCACCTGCTCCATAACTTTCCCCACCGTCACCACTTCCGACGGCTTTGAATTCCTCGGCTGGAGCCTAACCAAAAACTCCGAAATCGCCGACTTCGCCCCTGGCGCCACCACCACCGTCTCCACGGCCACCACTTTCTACACTGTCTCGCGCAAAACCGTCACCCTCTCCTTCAACCTCGTTGACTCCGCCCACTTCTCGCTCGCCAGCTCCACCGCCTCTTGCTCCTTCTACAACTCCGCCACCGCCTGCTCCCTCGCCGCCCCGTCCGTCACCGCCACCTCCGGCTACTCGCTCCTCGGCTGGAACACCACCTCCGGCGCCACCACTTACTCTTGGAACGGCTCCGCCAAATCCTTCAGCTCCAACGCCACCTTCTACTCCGTCTCTCGCTACTCCGTCCCCTTCCGGCTTTATTACTCCGTCGCCTCCGCCGACGCCAGCAAAATCTCCACCCCGCCAACTTACGACGAATGTTACCTCATGAACGGCGCCGACTCTTGCGCCATCACCCTCGCCTCGGTCACCCCCACTTCCGCCAGCTACTACTTCGCCGGCTGGGGCATCACCTCCACGTCTTACGACACCTATTACCCTGCCGGCATCAACCTCTTCGGCACCCCCGGAAATTACGGCATTTACGCCATCGTCGGCTCCACCAGCCCCCTCACCTTCGTCAACGGCACCAGCGTCACCGGCTCTAACGCCTCCGTCTTGGCCGGCAACAACATTTCCGCCACCTCGTTAAGCGCCACCAGCGGCACTTGCGTCAGCTTCGACGGCACCAATTGCTACATCAAAAAAATGCCCTACCTCTACTCGCCAGGAAACGACATCTTCGGCTTCTCCAGAACCCAGCTCGGCGACACCGGCGATCTCTTGATTTTCACTGGCTCTCAAAGCGTCTCTAGCGGCGATCGCCTCTACTCCCGCATCTGGAATAACATTTCCGCCTCAAATTACAACCACGCCAAAACCTTCCTAATCAGCTTCGCCTCCGGCTCCGGCACCAGCTCTTGGACCGAAGGCTACACTCCGTCCGAAGGCGACGAATATTACGCCATCGAATTTGAAGCTGGTATTGACGCTGACGTCAGCCAGGCTTACGCCGACTTCATTCTGGAAATCGCCACCAACATCCCCGTCATCTCCGAGCTCCACGGCAAAACCCGCTTCATGACCAACACCTCCTTCGACGCCCTCTTCAACCCAGATTACGACCCCGCCACCTCCACCAGCCTCACTCTCGGCATCACCCACAACTACGGCCAATTTGCACCGGTCGCCATCCGCCTTGACGCCAACTCCTCCGGCGCCGTCACTTCCGTCACCGACCTCTCGAAATACTCCCTCATCCACGAACTCGGCCACGCCACGGAGTTCCTCACTCTCGACCACCTCGGCGGCAACTGGCTCACCGTCTTCGACGACCTCCGCCTAGAGTGCTACAACCTCCGCCAGGCCGGCACGCCTTGCCTCAGCGACTACGCTTACTACAACGTCGAATACAGCACCGCTCAAGGCAAGTTCGTCCCCACCTCCGGCCACACCGAAGACGACTCCGACGTCAGCGGCATGGAGTTCTTCGCCGAACTCTTCGCCGCATGGTATAATGAACAATACACCAGCATTGACATCGCTTCCGTCTTCAACAACTACGGCACCAAGCACGACGCCAGCTTCGAATCCGCCGTCAACGAAGCTATGACCGGCCTCATGAAAGTCATCATCTTCGATTATAACCTGGCGGCCTACACCATGGAGTAAACAATGAGCATCAGCCTAAAACCTAAAACCAACTACCTCCTCATCTTCGGCGCCCTCGCCGCCGGCCTTGCCACCTTCGCCTTGCTCACAAGCGACTTTAACCGCACTAAAAACACCTCCGCTTACGTCGCTCCTTCCGTCGGTCTCCTTGAAACCTCCGGAAACAAACTCATCGTCCACGCTAAATCCGACGAACCCGCCGACGAAGCTTTTGTTTACTGCCTCACTCAAACCTCCAGCTCCGACACTTGCGCCTGGGACAACGCCGACGAATTTGACCTCGAAACCCCTGGCGACTACTACGTCTTCGTTAAATCCCTCGCCTCCGGCAAAATTTCCGCCCCCAAGCTCTTCACCTTCGCCCCCATAAAACCCAGTAACGTTAAACTATAGCCATGAAATTCGAACTTGTCTCCAAATACCAACCCACCGGCGACCAACCCGCCGCTATCGCCCAGCTCACCAAGGGCCTCAAAGAGGGAATCAAAGAACAAACCCTCCTCGGTGTCACCGGCTCCGGCAAAACCTTCACCATGGCCAACCTCATTCAAAACTTCGGAAAGCCCACCCTCGTCCTCGCCCACAACAAAACCCTCGCCGCCCAGCTCTACTCCGAATTTCGCGAATTCTTCCCCAAAAACGAAGTTCACTACTTTGTCTCCTACTTCGACTATTACCAGCCCGAAGCCTACATCACCTCAACCGACACCTACATCGAAAAAGACTCCGCCATCAACGAAGAAATCGACCGCCTTCGCCACGGCGCCACCGAAGCCCTCCTCACCCGTAGCGACGTCATCATCGTCGCCTCCGTCTCCTGCATTTACGGCATCGGCTCACCCAAAAGCTACCTCGCCATGTCCCTCCCGCTCTGGCAAAAACCCACCGGCTGGGTCAAAGAAAACAACGTCCCCATCTCCGGCCAGCTCGACTTCATCCGTGAACTCGTCAAAATCCAATACCACCGCAACGACCTCGCTTTTGAACGTGGCAACTTCCGCGTCATGGGCGACACCATCGACCTTTACCCCGCCTCCGGCCAATGGGCCTACCGCTTTGAATTTGGCTTCGACAACCTCGAATCCGTCAAAATCATCGACCCCTTAACCGGCGACACGCGCGAAAAACCCGACCACGTCCACATCTTCCCCAACACCCACTACGCCACTCCCGATTCCGACCTAAACCGCGCCCTCGACCTCATCCAAAAAGAATATAAATCGCGCCTCGCCTTCTTCGAAAAGCACGAAAAATACCTCGAAGCCCAGCGTCTCTCCCAGCGCATCAAATACGACACAGAAATGCTCAAGGCCACCGGCTTCGTCAAAGGCATAGAAAACTACTCCCGCCACCTTGAAGGTCGCAAACCCGGCGAACCACCCTCCACCCTCCTCGACTTCTTCCCCAAAGACTTCCTCCTCCTTGTTGACGAATCCCACATGACCCTCCCCCAAATCCGCGGCATGTACAACGGCGACCACTCGCGCAAACAAACCCTCGTGGACTTTGGCTTCCGCCTCCCCTCCGCACTCGACAACCGCCCCCTCACCTTCCCCGAATTTTACAGCCACGTTTCCCACGCCATCTACGTCTCCGCCACCCCAGGCGAATTTGAACTCGCCAACACCCCCGCCCCCGCCGAACAAGTCATCCGCCCCACCGGCCTGCTCGACCCGGAAATCGAAGTTCGCCCCTCCGAAGGACAAATCGACAACCTCATGGAAGAAATCGACCGCCGCATCGCCAAGCACCAGCGCACCATCATCACCACCCTCACTAAGCGCATGGCCGAAGACCTCGCCGACCATCTTAAAACCCACGGCGTCAAAACTGCCTACATCCACTCGGAAATCGACACCGTCGAACGTGGCGATATCCTCCGTAGCCTCCGCGCCGGCGTTTACGACGTCCTCGTCGGCATCAACCTCCTCCGCGAGGGCCTCGACCTCCCTGAAGTCTCCCTCGTCATCATCCTCGACGCCGACAAAGAAGGCTTCCTCCGCTCCGAATCAGCCCTCGTCCAAACCATCGGCCGCGCCGCCCGCCACGTCGAAGGCAAAGTCATCATGTACGCCGACTTCATCACCGAAAGCATGGAAAAAGCCATCTCGGAAACCGCTCGCCGTCGGGAAATCCAAATGGCCTACAATAAAAAACACCACATCACCCCCACGAGCATCAAAAAAGCCATCGGCGAAGGTCTCCGCGCCCTCATTCCAGAAAAACCGCTGGTCGACAAAATCGACATCGATAGAATCCCGCGCGAAGAACTCCCCTCGCTCATCAAAGCCCTCACCAGCGAAATGCAACTCGCCGCTGCCAACCTCGAATTCGAGCGCGCCGCCGCCCTCCGCGACCAAATTACAGAAATCCAAAACGCCTCCCGCCCTAGAAAAGCTTGACAAGTTTCCGCCCGTCGCGTATAATTTAATCACTGGGCTGACCGAAAGGTCTTGGTCCACCCTGATGGCTGGGGAAGTCCCCGCCAAAATAAACCCGAAAGGGTTTATTTTTAAGTACCGCCATGATATACTCTAGTCAATCTGGAGTTTTATGAAACAAAAATTTAGGGAACTAAGCATCTTTATCGACGAATCTGGCGACTTCGGCGAATTTGACCCAAAATGCCCTTACTACATCATCAGCATGGTTTTACACGACCAAAACGACATCATCGCCGATTCTATAAAGAAACTCGACTCATCGCTCAAAGACACGAAACTCGACAGAAACTATATTCATGTTGGCCCCTTAATACGCAAAGAAAAAGAATACGGCAGCATGACCGCCTCAGAAAGGGCGCGCATTCTTAGCCGCCTGGTCGGCTTCGCTCGCAACACAAAATTTTTACAAAAATCATTCATCGTAGAAAAAAGGCATATTGAGGACGAATATGTTTTGACTCAAAAATTCATTAAACAACTTTCTGGGTTCGTCAAAGACAATCTACAATTCTTTCAATCCTACGACAAACTAAAGATTTATTACGACCACGGTCAACAGGGCGTAATGCGCGTCATTGCGGCCGTCTTTTTCGTATTATTCGATAACGCCGAGTTTATCAAAGCGCTACCAAAAGATTACAAAATGCTTCAAGTCGCCGATCTTGTTTGTACGGCTGCTCTTACAGAAACAAAAATGAAGAATAAAACTCTTTCTCGCTCCGAGCGTCGAATTTTAGGTACGGCTCACGACATAAAAAGAAACCTCCTTGAACCTCTTCGCAAAAAAGAGTTCTAACGCCAAGGGATCTACAAATTACGCCACAATTATTCTAAAAAACAAGGCTTGAAACTCTAACTCGCTCGTAGTAAAATTATAAGTGCAAAAACCAATATAATCACAAGTTTTTGGAAAAGCCAAAAACGGCACGTAACGCCGATGGGGCGTTACCCTAACAATTCGCTGGGTTCTATAAAGACCTAGCATCCGAGAAAATAGACGTGAGACTGTCCCGGCAGCTAAATCATGACGCCACGAGACAAAGACGAGTTTAGAACAGGCACCGTGTAGGTTACCTGTAGAACTCGGCTTGTGGTAGTGGTATCATAGGTCGGGGCGCCTCCGTCTCGGAAAAGCGTGATTCTATTGGTTTTTGCACCTCGCGGTGCCTGTTTTAATTTATGGGACGCTCCAGTCCCCACCGAGGTTAGAATCAACCAAAGGAGGACTATGCAAACCAAACAAACGCTTAAGGGGGTCAAGGAAAGAAACTATTTGCGCCAGTGGCTAGGTGGCTCGATTCTAGCCCTGGCAATTTTTATGCTCGGTTTCTGCCTCATCCCCACCCTGATCGCCGAGGCTTCCGCCACCACCGCCACGACCGATGTGTCTTGGGCAGGGATCTATCTCACCCTCGACCCAGACCAAGTTGCGACCCAAAGCTACGACACTTCCGGCGGTACTTCCGGTTCTCCGATTGGTGCGCAGGGACATGGCGATGTCGATTTTGGTGCCGTTACCCCCACTAGTCGGGATGCTTCGACCGGTGCCTATGGTACCCAAAAAGTTGCCAAGAAGACCATTGGCGTTACCACCAATGGTACCTACTACACCGTCTTCCTCTCCATGAAGGGTAATACCAACACGCTCGACACTACGGCCACTGATTCTGACCAAACCATTGCCGCTATTTCCGACGGTACCGACCAAGCCACCTTCACCTCCGCCCAGTCCTTCACTCGTACCGGTTGGGGCTATGCCGTCCCTGGTACGACCATCACCGGTGCTGATGCTGCCTTTGCTACCACCGCCTCCTATACCGCTTACGATGGCAACCTTGCCGGCTCCACTAACGACAACCTGACCAAGTCTGGTACCGGCTCTAGCTTTTATAATGGTGGCAAATGGGCCGCCGTCCCCACTTCCGGCTATGCTCAACAAATCTGGAAAGCTAATAACAACTCTGGCTTTACGTCGGGAGACACCTTCAATGTCTATTATTCCATTATGGTAGATACCGACGTAATGTCCGGCACCTACGAAGGCGAGATTGTCTATACTGCCATGGCGTCTAATAATGACATCGACAAAACCTCCACCAACCTCTCCCGTAGCGAAGAGTTCGTCACAAGCGGCACCACCGAGACCATCAAAATCGACCTTGCCACCACCGACACCCTGACCACTAGTAACGTCAAAGTCTATGTGGTCCCACACCGCGTCTTTGCCGGGAACAACTATTCCGTCTCTAGCTTCGTCAAGGCCGATTATAGTCAATGTACCGTCACTAACCTTGCCCTCACCACCGTCGAGACCGGCAAAACCACTGCCGCCACCATTACCTGTACCATGCCGAGCCTCGGTACCACCTCCACTTCCGGTACTATCAGCATGGCCACCGACAACCATGCCTACGCCGCCACTTCCACCGACGTAGCCGGGGAATACGACCTGTGGGTCCATGTCGATACGATGAACCTTAATAACGTTGACTTTGTTAGTAAATATACTCTAAGCTCTACTCCCGCTCCGGCCGTAGTCTATATTGGTGGCCTGCAAGCCCGCCGCAATTCCAACAACGGTGGCGGTTACTATGTGACTGAGATGCAACAAATGAACGATGTGGTTTGTTCCAACACCAACACTTGGGGTAAGACCATCGGCGCCGACGCGCGGGTCTATCCCGCTTCCGAGACCGCCGCAATCGCTGCCACCACCAAAGACGACTCTAAAGCTCTCGCTACCACTGCCGCTGGTTCCGCCGCGCCGGGCGTCGGTACCTTTACCCTGACCGACAATCGCGACAGCAAGACCTACCTTGTCCGCCGTTTGGCTGACGGTAACTGTTGGATGGTTCAGAATCTCGACCTCAACCTCGCTGATTTTGCCGGCACCTATAACTTAACAAGTGAGAACACCAACCTCACTTCCCGTACCGCCTGGGACCCCGCCGAAGCTCTCGCTACCCGTACCTGGAAGACGGATAGTACTAAGACCGGTGGCTACGATACAACCGTGGGTACCACCGGCCTCCTGGAGCCTGGTGTCACCGGCAGTATTGCCAACAATCTCTCTATTTCTACCTACCAATTCCAGAGCCGTCTCAACTTTGGCCCGAACCTCTTCTGGGGTTCCCGTTACCAAACCGGCACTACGACCGACAATACTGGTTCTGCCAATAACAACGGTCTAATCATTGCCAATAACGCCAATGCCGAGTATGCAAGAAGCTACGACAACGGCCTAGCCTATATTCCTGGTACTTCCACGGTGAGCGACCCGGCAACCTGTAAAGCCGACACCGCTACTTCTTCTCACGGTAACAATGCTTGTCGTATGGCGGGTTACAAAGACAACCAAGGCGGTTCCACCACCCTCATCACCCAAAGTACCGATGGCTTTACCCACACGAATGACGATTCTTATACTGCGACCACCGGTGGTCTCGATACCACTCGCCAACCCGAACTCATCACCAGTACCGATGGCGATACCTTCACCATGCGTGGCTCGATGTATATTGGTGATTACTATAACTGGTATGCCGCTACGGCCGAATCCGGTAAGTACGACATGCGTAACAGTTCCTATCACGATAGTGCAGTAGCCAACGATTCCATCTGCCCGAAGGGCTGGAAGCTTCCGAGCAACGCCACTGGTGATAGCGATTCCTGGAGGAACTTAATTACTACTACTTATGCCTTCCCAGGTACTACTGGCGGTTATTCTAGCAACAACCGTGACTCCCTTAACAGAGTGAAGCAGCTCCCCCTCTCTATCCCCTTCACCGGCTACTACAACTGGGCTAATGGGACGCTGAACAACCGCGGCTACGGCGGGGGCTTCTGGTCCTCTACCGCTGCTTCGGCTAATGACTCTACCCTCGCTTACGACCTGGACATGTACTACGTCGGCTACTTCAATACCCAGTACTCCGGCAATAAGGTGTACGGCTTAGCTATCCGCTGCGTCGCCGAGTAGCTCCGGCCCCCGCGTATTTCCCGTAAGCTGGGAGAAGTGTTTCTGGAGCCGGAAGATAAGCATAAGCGGAATAGCATTATACGCAAGCGCTAGAAAAAATTTCTATTATACCTCACCTTAAAAATCTAGTCAAGCCCCCTAAATACCACTTTTTTGGGGGAGCGGGGGCTCTGAAGAACCAATCGTTTTTCTACCACGGCGCCGTCGCGATTACATTGGTTGCCTTTCGGTAGCGCAACTTCTGATTGTTCTCCTATTCATCAATCGGAGCTCCCGCCCCCTCAAAAAATAACATTGTTTTTAAGCAAGGCTTATGCTAAAATGAATATAAATATGAGTGATGAGAGAATAAAAAAGATTGCTTCCGAACCGGCGGCGCGCCCAAACGCCCCGTCCATCATGTCCGCCCCGCGCGACAAAAAGAAAACCAACAAAACCCTAATTCTCCTCGGCGCTCTTATAGTCAGCCTCGTCATCAACCTCGT
Organism: uncultured Candidatus Saccharibacteria bacterium; assembly: GCA_964402915.1. Lineage (GTDB taxonomy): Bacteria > Patescibacteriota > Saccharimonadia > Saccharimonadales > Saccharimonadaceae > Nanosyncoccus. The sequence continues at coordinate 20,317 of CAYODV010000004.1, read as the reverse complement.
CCTCGTCATCAGCTCCCTCTCCAAAAACGAGCGCCTCACCCAGCTTGAATCCGAAGTCACCGACTACAAAGCCGACATCTTGGAACTCAAAACCAAACTCAACTCCCTCGAATCTTTCTAAACCCCACATTTCGTGGTATAATTTCCCTTAATGGAAGTTACATTAGACACAATTGACCACTTGGCAAAATTGAGCAATCTTTCGCTCGCTCCCGAAGAAAAATCGGCGCTTAAAACCGACCTCGGAAACATCTTCGGCTACATCTCCAAACTGGACGAACTCGACACCTCTGGCGTCGAACCAACTTACCAAGTTTTTGAGATGGAAAACATCTGGCGCGAAGATGAAATCAAGCCCGAAGCCGCCGACCGCGAAGCTCTCCTTGCTCTCACCAAGGAAGAATCCGACCACCAAATTAAAGTCCCGAAGGTATTATAACCATGAAACTAGCTGACAAAACCACCACCGCCACCTCTCTTGTTGAAGCTTCCCTAAAGCGCATCGAAGAAACCAAAGACTACAACATCTTCACTTTCGTTGACAAAGACCGCGCCCTAAGGAGAGCCGCTGAAATCGACGCCAAAATCAAAAACGGCGAACCGGTCGGCCGCCTCGCCGGCGTTCCGTACGCCCTCAAGGCCAACTTCCTCTCTAAAAACCGCCCCGCCAACGCCAGCGCTAAAATCCTCACCGAATTTCTTTCTCCCGTTGACTCCACCACCGCCGAAAAATTAGACGCCGAAGGCGCGATTTGCGTCGGCTGCGTCAACCTCGACGCCTTCGCCCACGGCTCCTCCACCGAAAACTCCTTCTTCGGCCCCACCAAAAACTCCGCCGACAAAACCCGCGTCGCTGGCGGCTCCTCTGGTGGCTCCGCCGTCGCCGTCGCCTTGGACTGCGTCCAGTTCGCGACTGGCACCGACACTGGCGGCTCCATCCGCCAACCCGCCTCCTTCAACGGCATCTTCGGCATCAAACCCACCTATGGCACCATCTCTCGCTACGGTGTCATCGCCATGGCTTCCAGCTTGGACGTGGTCGGCTTCTTCGCTAAAACCGCCGAGGATCTCGACCTCCTCATGTCCATCACCGCCGGCCAGGACACCAAAGACCAAACCACCCTCCCCGACTTTTACGGCACCGCTGACACGGAACTGAAGAAAAAATCCATCGGCTATGTCAAAGAATTCATGAACTCCCCCGCCCTTGACCCAGAAATCAAATCCGCCCTAGAAACCAAACTCGCCGACCTAAAGGCCAAAGGTTATAAAACCATTGAACTCTCCCTCCCCTCGCTCGAATACGCCCTCGCCGCTTACTACATCATCCAGCCCGCCGAAGTTACCTCCAACCTCTCGCGCTACGACGGCATCCGCTATGCTTTTCGCTCGGAAAACTCCGCCACCCTTGACGCTCTCTTTGAAAACACCCGCTCTGAAGGCTTCATGCGGGAAAACAAACGCCGCATCATGATTGGCAACTTCGTTTTAAGCTCCGGCTTCTACGACGCTTACTTCCTTAAGGCCGCCAAAGCCCGCACCCTCGTCATCCAAGATTTCTCTCGCGCCTTCGAAACCGTCGACGCCCTCCTCACGCCAGTCTCGCCCAACCCGGCCTTCAAGCTCGGCGAAAAAGTCTCCGACCCCGTCGCCATGTACCTTGAAGACGTCATGTCCGTTTCCGCCAACCTCGCCGGCCTCCCCGCCGTCGCCTTCCCGGTCGGAAAGACCAAATCCGGCCTCCCGCTTGGCCTTCAACTCATCGGCCCGCGCCGCAGCGACAAAAACCTACTTAAACTTTCAGGAGAACTCTCAAAATGAACAACGCCAGCTTCTTCGCCCTCTTTGGCTCCATCTTCGTCGTCGGGATTTTGGTTTTCGTCGCCATTATCCTCACCAGCAAAAAACGCTACACCTTCAACAAACTTGAATATCAGTCCGACTTCCTCGCCATCGAAAACTCCCTCACGCGTGACAACCCCCAAAGCTACCAAATGGCCGTCGTCGAAGGCGACAAACTCCTCGACAAAGCCCTCATGGAAATGGGCATGTCCGGCAAAAGCATGGGCGAACGCCTCAAAAAATGTGGCCGCGAAAAATTCTCTCAAACCAACGCTGTCTGGAACGCCCACAAACTCCGCAACCAAATCGCTCACGAATCCGGCTTTCGCCTGGAATACCAGCAAGCCCGCCACGCCCTCACCGTCTATAAACAAGCCTTAAAAGACCTAGGAGCCATCTAATGACCCAAAAATACGCCATCACCATCGGCATCGAATGTCACGTCCAGCTAAAGACTAAAACCAAACTTTTCTCCGAAGTTGATAACGACGCCCGCGGCAAAGAGCCCAACTCTTGCGTCTCGCCCGTCGACTACGCCCTCCCCGGCATGCTCCCACGCCTCAACGGTGAAGCGGTCAAGCTCGCCATCCGCGCCGGCGCCGCCATGCGCGCTGAAATCAACCCCTACTCTCGATTCGACCGCAAACACTACTTCTACCCCGACTCGCCCAAAGGCTACCAAATCACCCAATTTTACCACCCCATCGTCGGCGCAGGCTACGTTGAACTCCCCTCCGGCAAGCAAATCCGCATTGAACACGCCCACCTCGAAGGCGACGCCGGCAAACTCACCCACTTTGACACTTACTCCCTCGTCGATTTGAACCGCGTTGACACGCCTCTACTCGAAATCGTCTCCATGCCCGACATCTCCTCCGCCGAAGAAGCCCGCGACTACTGCAAGGAACTCTGGCGCAACATGGTTTACGCCGGCGTCACCGAAGGCGACCTTTATAACGGCAACATGCGTTTCGACGTCAACATCTCCCTCAAACTCCCCGAAGCCACCCAGCTCGGCACCCGCGCCGAAATCAAAAACCTCAACAGCTTCCGCTCCGTCGAACGCGCCGTCCTCTACGAATATGAACGCCAGTCCAAAATCCTGGACAGTGGCGAAAAAGTCAAACAAGAAACCCGCGGCTGGTCCGACGCCACCGGCAAAACTACGCCTCAACGCAGCAAGGAAGAGGCTCAAGATTACCGCTACATGCCCGAACCCGACCTTCCGCCTCTTAACCTCACCGAGGACTTCATCAAAACCGAATATAAAAAATGCCCCGCTCTCCCCGCCGACTACCGCCAAACCTTCGCCGGCATCATCCCCGCGGACACGCTGGAAGTTTTGCTCGACTACCCCGAACTCATCTCTCGCCTCGCGGAAATCCACACCGCGAAGCAACCGGTGGACTACGTCGCCAACCTCTTCGCCTCCGTCCTTCTCGCCGAAGAAAACCAAAGCCTCTTAAACGACCCGCTCCCAACCGCCGCACAACTTTCCGAGCTCGCCGAGATGAAAGGAAAGAACGAACTCTCCTCCACCGCCGCCAAAGAAGTTTTCGTCAAACTTTTCGAAGCCAAGCACTCTGGCAAATCTCCCCGCGCCCTCGCCAAAGAACTCAACCTCGTCCAAGAAAACGACTCCGCCGCCCTGGAAAGCCTCGTTGACGCCGTGCTTGCCAAGCCCGAAACCCAAAAGGCCCAAGCCGACTTTAGAGCCGGAGAAGCTAAAGTCCTCGGCTTCCTCGTTGGGCAAGTCATGAAAGAATCCCACGGCAAGGCCAATCCCGCCGCCGTTTCCGAAATTCTCAAAAATAAATTAAAATAGGCTTAACAATTTTCCTTCTTTAGTCTATAATGGGTGGAGTAAGGAGTATTATGGCTAAAAAATTCAAAATTTTTTCCGAAATTTTGCTCGGCGCCGCCTCTGCCTTGACGCTGGGTTACGCAACCACTATTTCGCCCGCCCACGCTTGCGAAGGCGACACCTCTGGACAAACCAACTGCGCTGACGAGGTGCTCGTCATCTCCCCCGCCCCCGAAAGCGACGACATTTACGCCGACGCGGGCGCCGAAGTCAAGTCCGAAAGAAACGTCTCGCACTCGTTCTTCCTCGCCGGCAACGACGTCTCCTCTAGCGACCACGTCAACGGCATCAACTTCCTCGCTGGCAACCTCGTCGAATTTACCGGCTCCGCCGACTACGGCGCTTTCGCCGGCAACTCCCTTAAAGTCAACGGCCAAATCAAAAACGACCTCTTCATCGCCGGTAACGCCATTGAACTCGGCGAAGACACCACCATTGGCCGCGACCTCTACGCCGCCGCCACCACCGTCCTCATCAAATCCAACCTCTATGGCAACGCTTTCGTCGGCGCCGAACGCCTCGTCCTGGAAAACGTCACCATTGACGGCAACCTCAACGTTGAAGCCACCAACATCGTCATCAAGGGCAAAGCCGCCATCTCCGGCGCTTTCACTTATAACGACAACGCCCAAATCACCGGTCTAGAAAACCTCGCCGCCGGTGAAACCGCCACTTACGCCGGCCACACCACCGAAGTTTCCTTCGGCACTAGCCTCACCACCAAGCTTGTCTTCCTCCTCGGCCGCCTACTCGTCACCATCATCTTCGTCGCTGTCGCCGGAAAGTTCTCCAGGCGCTTGCTTGACGAATTTAACCCCAAAACCTGCTGGAAAGACCTCGCTCTCGGCCTCGGCCTGCTCCTCGCCGTACCCATCGCCGCCATCTTCGTCATGATTACCTTCATCGGCCTCCCGCTCGGCATCATCAGCCTCGCCACCTACATCTTCTTCGCCTACATGGCCTCCAGCGTCACCGGCGGCGTCGTCGGCAACCTCCTCGCAAAACACCTCTTCAAAAACGAAAAGCTCCACATCTTCCTCAAATACACCATCGGCATAATTGTATTACAATTGCTTGGATTGATACCAATTGTTGGCGGATTGATTAGTGCAATATCAACATGTTTTGGGTTTGGTTATTTGGTTAAAATGATTTTTAAGAGGGAGCGAGCGGGGAGATAGTCTCGTCTCGCTGGCATTATGCATAGCTCCTGGAAACCATTTCTTGAACAAGAATTTGGGCAAGAATATTTCCAGGAGCTTTCCGCCTTCCTAAAAACAGCTTACGCGACTAGAACCATTTTCCCAAAACGCGAACAGGTCTTCCGTGCCTTCTCAACCGACCTAAACAACATCAAAGTCGTCATCCTTGGCCAAGACCCTTACCACACGCCAGGCGCCGCTATGGGCCTGGCTTTCTCTGTCCCGGAAACCGAAAAAATCCCACCCAGCCTCATCAACATCTACAAAGAAATTGACAGCGACCTCGGTCAAACCTACGCCGACCTCAAAACCATGAACCCCAGCCTAAACTTAAACCCCGACAACTATAAACACCACAATAAAACTGGCGACTTGTCAAGCTGGGCCGAGCAAGGCGTCTTGCTCCTTAACAACGTCCTCACGGTCGAAGCCCACCTCGCCGGCTCGCACCGCGGCAAAGGTTGGGAAACCTTCACCGAAAACGTCATTAAATACCTCAACCAAACCCGCCCACACCTGGTCTTCATCCTTTGGGGCCGCGACGCTCGCAACAAAAAACCGCTCATCGACCAATCAAGACACCTGGTTCTTGAATCCGCCCACCCCTCGCCCCTCTCCGCCCACGCCGGCTTTTTCGGCTCCCGCCCCTTCACTAAATGCAATGATTTTTTACGCGAGAACGGCTTAAAAGAGATACAGTGGTAGGTGGTCGGAAGGTCTATTTTGGGGGACTAAAGACATGGCCTGAGCGGCCAGCAAAAGAGCAACGGACGATAGTCCGTTGCCTTTTGCGAGGAGCGGGCCCCCAAAATAGAGCCTTCCGACCACCCCTAAACCCATTTTAGCAGCCGCTCGCGCTCCGGACTGCCTGGTTTGTACTGCGCCAAAATATCTTCCGTATAAGTCTTGCCATTCGTAATATTCAGCGTCTCCACTTCCGGACACGCCGCCAGCAGCCGAATCACCGCCTCGTCTGTATCTATGTTCGTCATCGACTTGCTTTTATCGGAACTATGCGAATGCACGCGTAGCTCCTTATACACAAACCTCCGAATCCCCGCCTGTAAACAATACTTCAAACAATTCTCGCAGGTCGCAATCGTATTATATATAGTATAACCGGTCAAATCCCGCCCCGCAAACAGCACCGCATTCATCTCCGAATGAATTGCAAAATAATACTTCATCGGCCTTTCGCTAAGCGTCATCTTCGACTCGTCCGCCCCCTGAATCGTCCCATTATACCCAAACGACACCGGCCGATGTCGTTCGTCCACAATCACGCACCCGTTCTTGGACGACGGGTCTTTTGACTTCTTCGCGACCTCCGTCGCAATCCCCATAAAATAAGTATCCCAATCCATACTCGCATTATACCACACCATACTGCTGTTGCTTGCGATTTTCTCACATCTACGCTAATCTTAAACTAATTTTAAGGAGAGATATGCAACTGCGACCACATTATTTTCGCCACATCAACTTTAAGCTCCTCGCCGCCGCGTTGGTTCTCACGCTAGCCAACACCGTCTTGGTTCGCCCCGCCACCGGCCTCACTAGCGCCCAAACCGCCACGCTAACCTGCACGGACTTCAAGTTCGTCTTCGCTCGCGGTTCCGGCGCCGAAATCGGCTCCGACCGCGACTTCAAACCCTTCAAAGCCGCCGTCGATGAGGTCTTTGGTGACTCCGACTACACTTACAGTTTTTATGAACTCGGCTCGCTCGAAGAAGGCTGGAGCGGCAAATCTTACCCCGCCCCCGGCATCGGCATCTCCACTTGGGCTCGCTTTGAAACTTCGCTCGGCGCCCTCCTCTCCGGCGGAGAAATGCACGCCTACGGCGATTCTGTCTATGACGGCACCGTTGAAGCTAAAACCTACATCCTCCAGCTCCGCGCCGTCTGCCCAGACACCAAAATCATCCTCGCCGGCTACTCGCAAGGCGCCCAAGTCATTTCCAGCACCCTCCAAATCATCAAACCAGACCAAATCTTCGCCGCCCTCACTTTCGGCGACCCCAAACTCTACCTCCCCGAAGGCAAACTCAACTGGTTCACCCGCTCCACCGCCGCCTGCCGCAACGAAGACCTCTCGGATTACCGTGCCTACGTCCCCGACTGCTACGCTTACCAAGGCATCCTTGGCGGCTTCAACCCCTATCAGCCCGACAGTGGCTATAGCGGCAAGCTCAAGGCCTACTGTCAGTTCCACGACGTCATCTGCAGCTCCTACATCGACCTCGGCAACCTCGCTTACGGCCACGCTACCTACGCTGAACAGGGAACTTACAAGCGCGCCATCGAAGATGTTTACAACATGCTTGAACCCGCCACTTTCACTCGCCCTGCTCAAGACGTCGCCATCCTCTTTGACAACACCGGCTCCATGTCGCCCCTCCTTTCTAAATACAAATCCGAAGCCGTCGCCGTCGCTCGCCGCACCCTCAAAAAAGGTGGCCGTATCGCCCTCTACACTTACGGCGACCTCGCAGAAGGTGGCCCCGTCCAACTCTGCAACTTTGAAACCTGCACCGCCGAAAACATCGAAGCCTTCATCTACAACATTGAAGTTGATGGCGGTGGCGACACCCCGGAATCACTCCTCTCGGCCTCTTACACGCTCATGCGCGAACTCAATTGGAAAATTGGCGCCAACAAATCTCTCGTCGTCCTCACCGACGCCGACTATCACAACCCCGACCGCGACGGCATCACCGAAGCCGACGTCATCACTCTCTCTAGGAGCATCGACCCGGTCAACTTCTACATCTTAACCACGCCCGACTACGCCGACACTTACGCCGGCCTCGCCACTCAAACCGACGGCGCCGTTTATACTTCCGACGTCGCCTTCGCCTTCTCGGACATCGAAGCCGAAATCCTCTCTCGCGACCCCGGCGCCATCTTCACCTCCACCGACCTTCCCACTCCCGACCCCGCCACCGTCTCTGGCCTCCGCCTCACTCAAACCTCCTCAAGCTCCGTCCACCTCGACTTTAAAACCGACGGCGTCTTAAACTTCGTCTCTCTAAACGACTACGTCGCCGGCTATGGCGCAGAAACTTCCCTCGAAATCACCGACCTCGACCTCTCTGAACCGGTCACCGTCTGCGTCTCCTCCGCTTCTGCTTCCGGTTACCGCGGCGACCCCGCCTGCGCCACCACTGAATCCCTCACTGGCTTCGGCTCTGTCGAGACTCTCACCACCACTACCATCATTCCCAAAGCCCCCAACACGGGGCGAGCAGGGAGATAGTCTCGTCTCCGGCGGCGTGCCGGAGGTTACGACCGAGGCCCGGCAAGCGCTCCGCCCGTAACGACGGGCCGGAGCGACTTGCGTCCGACGGAACGAGCTATCGACCGCAAGCGAGCCCTATGTTATAATATACCTATATGTCCGATGAAATCATCGAAGCGCGGAGCCGCGAAACTTTCGTCTCCAGCGTCCAAGGTCGCCCCGACTCCGGCCGTAGCGGTCGCAACGCCTCCAAAACCCCGTTCAAGGAACGTTTTTGGAGCTTCAACAAAAAACACGCCCCGCTCATCGTTATCGTCGGCCTCCTCATCACCGCCGTAAGTCTGCTTTTCGTCTCCCAATCGTTCCTCCCCTTCGCCCTTGTTGACCGCTTCATCGAAGAATACAACGGCACCGGCATCGCCTCCACCCTCCGCTCCGACAGCGTCCTGGACTTCCAACTCTCCAGCGCCGGCACCCGCTTCGCCCTTTCAGAAACCCAACGCTCCGCCTTCAAAGACCACAACATTTACCCCGTTGACTTCACCTTTGACGGCAGCCTCAACACGGCGCTCGTCTTTAGAAACGCTAGTGGCGGTTACGAAGCCGTCGTTCCCAAGTCCGTCGCCGGCTCAAGTTCAGCCATGAACGCCAACTCCGCCATCGCTCAAAACCTCAACAACTCCGCCATCTCCCTGTCCTCCGCCCCCGTCGCCGCCGAAGACGCGCTAAAGCGCACCGACTTCTCCGACCAATACACCACCGCCAGCAAAACCTGGCGCGGCGGTAACGCCGGCTGGTACGACTCGATGGAAGACTTGACCGACGCCCGCCTCGCCGTCACGCGCAGCCGCTATGCTTCCTGGGCCTCCGCCGCCGTTTCCGGCGTAGACGCCGCCTGGCGTCGCCTCGCCAGTGGTCGCTCTAGCGTCTCCGACAACGGCATCTTGGAATATGGCACTGTCTCCACCACCGACGCCGACGGCAATCCTACCACGGCGACCACCTCCGGCTCGGTCGACGCCAGTTCCGCCGCTGGCCAAACCTCGGAATCCACCATCCGCGACGTCTTAAACTCTAAAATCTCCACCGCCGCCAAGCTTGCCACCACCGTCGGTTGCGCCGGCGTCGAAATCATCAACACCATCCGCACCTACATGTCCGCCCAACAAACCCTACAATACCTCAACCTCGCCACCGGCTTTCTTGAAGCCACCAGCCGCGTCAAAAGCGGCCAAACCGACGGCACACCCATGAACAAATACGTCGAAGCTCTCACTGCCACCGACCCGGAAACCGGCGAAACCGCCATGCAGGGCCCCACCATGATTGAAGAATTCTCCGGCGGCACCGTTGACGTAAACGACGATAGCATTAAAACCACCAACTTCGACGCCCTCACCGCCAGCCTCGGCACCCTCACCTCCAATCTCGACTTCACCGCCAAAGCCTTTGAATACTGCTCATACGCCAAACTTGCCGTTTCGTCCGCCAACCTCGCCAGCACCGTCCTGGAATTCGTCCCCGTCCTCGGTCAAGCCGTCTCCGCCGTCCACGTCGTCACCAAAGTCGTCACTCGCCTCGCCCTTGGCGTCACCATCGGCACCATCACCGCCTTCATTGTCCCCAAAATCATCACTGCCGTCGTCAAAAACATCGCTCAAAACGTCGCCACCGAATGGGTCGGGCCGGAACTCGGCAACGCCCTCGTCTCCGGCGGACACCGCTACATCAGTAGTAACTTCCAAACCAGCGGCGGCGCCGCCATGTCTAAAGACGCTCTCCTTGCCTATAATCAAACCAAAACCACCGTCCTCGCCGCCAGCGCCGACTACGACCGCCGCAACAAGAGCGCCTTCGACCTCTCCTCGCGCTACACTTTCCTCGGCAGCCTCGCTTATAGCCTCATCCCCCTCGCCACCAGCTCCACCCTCGGCGGCGTCGTCAAAAGTGTCGGCAGCCTCGTCGCCGGCTCCGTTTCCAGCCTTCTCCCCAGCGCTTCCGCCGTCGCCCAAACTAGCCTTGCCACCAGCCTCGGTATTTGCCCACAGGCCGAAAACTCCGACGCCGCCTGTGACGCCAACGGCGTCATTTACCGCGGCCAAGACACCTCCACCCTCTCCTTAAACTACGCCGAAATTGAAGCCAAAATCCTCGAAATTGACCCCAACGCCTTTAAGGGTGAAACCGAAACCGGTCAAAAAATCGTCAACCCCGACTCCAACCTCGGCAAAACCCTCTCTATCATCAACACCCGCATCGTCGACCCCGGCGTTCCGGACGGCACCGCGGTCAGCCGCCTCGTCAGCACCCCCTCCACCCTCATCGCCAACATTCCGCTCGTCGGCGACGTCGCCTCCATCACCTCCGCTTTCTCGGAAATCTCCAACCACCCCTGGATTTACGGCGACATCGGCGTCATGTCCGCCAACAACCCGTACTGGGACACCGAAATCAAATACTACGAACAATACGCCTTCGATCAACGCGAACAAGAAGTCTCCGGCATCATTGCCAAATCTTCCGTCACCTCTCTCCTTGAAGAATATTACGAAAACAACCCACTCGACAACTCTCGTGAGGGCATCCTCGCTCGCTATTCCGGCCTCACCAAAGATGAAGTCATCGCCGTCGAGGACACGCTCGAAGTCATGACCTACCTCGCAAATTACGACCCCGCATCCCGCACCGATTTCTCGCAAAACCACGTCGCTTATGCTATAATTGACTCATGCCAGAACAGGTCTTGCGAAACGCCGAACAGTCCTCATTGGGTGAGGCTGGAAACTCCGGAAACGACGGAGCCGTTGAACAAGCTCGTCGTTATGAATACGTCGATCTCGGCAATGGCGCCTTCGAAGAACGCGATTCTTTTGTCAGCTCCGTCTCTGGCACAAGGCCAGAACTTAAGAACGCGAAGGGAAAGCTCAAAGGTGGCAGCCTAAAAAAGGCCGGCCCGCTCATCGGCATCCTCGCCCTGCTCATCGTCTTTGGTGTCCTAATTGCCCTGGCGCAATCCGTCATGCCGTTCGCAGTCGTCAACCGCATGATTGAAGAATATAACACCAACGGCATCTCCTCCGTCCTCCGCTCGGACAGCATCCTTGACCTCCAGCTCTCCGGCGACTCCTCCATGTTCGCCCTGACCGACTACCAAAAAGAATGTTTCAAGACCAACAATATTTTCCCCATCAACCACGGCGGCGGCACCCTCCTCGCCTACCAAAACGCCCAGTCCGAATGGGCTGTCGCCCACGGCAGCTCCCAATCCAGCGTCAGCGCCACCGACGTTGCCGCTAAACTCCGCGCCACCTACCCCGACCAAACTTTTGAAAAATTCGCCGACCCCATGCTCGTTCACATCTCCGACGCTATGAATGACGGCCGCTTCAAAAACGCCTACACCGGCGCCAGCAAAACTTGGCGCGGCGGCAACTCCGGCTGGTACGACACCCTCTCCACTCTCGGCGAAAGCATCCACGGCTACGACCGCTCGCGATGGTTCCGATACGACGCCGGCAAAGTCAGCGACATCGCCGCCGGCTTCCGCTCACTCGCCAAATCCGCCATCTTCTCAAGCGAAGAAGGCCTAGGCACCGGCAGCACTCGCATCGACGGGGAAATAGATGACCCCGAAACTGGAGCGCCCGCCACCGACCTTGAACCAGGCTATAACGCCAGCGCTGCCAAAAGTCTAGCCATCGCGGCCAGGTTCACCAGCCTCGCCAGCACCGGAAGTAGTATCGTTTGCGGACTAGTGGAAGGGTTGATGGGGGTTCAAACCATGATTTCCACTTATCAACGCCTCCAAAAACTTAACCTCGCCTCTGGCTATCTCGCCGCCGTCCAGGGCGTTCAAGCCGGCAATAGTAATGGCGACGCCATGCACGAATATAACAAACGCCTCACCGAAGCCGACCCAGAAACCGGCAAAACCGCCATGGAAGCCGCCTATGTTGACAACGCTTTCAATGGCACCGCCATCAGTGCCGCCGATCCCAGCATCCAAACCATCAACGCCGAAACCACCCTCACCGGCGTTGGTAAAAGTTCGTCTGCAAATGCCATCAGCGACGCTATTGCTGGCATAATCGGCGACGCCTCCGGCCTCTTACAAGCTTTCTCGGTTTGCAATTACGTCAAAGGCAGCTTGAGTTTTGTTAGTGCCGGCCTTACTATCGCCTCAATTTTCACCTTCGGCATCAGTAAAGTCTTCGACATCGGTTGGAAAGCTGTCGTCAAAGGCGTCGTCGTCGCCGCCGCCAGCGCCGTCGGCAAAATCGTTGCCGCACAAGTCATTAACAACATTGGCAAAATGCTGATTTCTGACATGGCAACCGACTGGCTCGGCGAAGACCTTGGTAACGCCCTCTTCTCGTCGTCGAACGCCCTGCTCCAGGCCAACCACCAAATTGGTGGCGGCTCCCCCGGCAGTCTCACCGCCGTCTTGGGCTTCAAAGAATCCCAAACTCGCGTCATCGCCGAAGAAGCTGAATACCAGCGTGCCACCCGCTCGCCTCTTGACATCACCAGCGAGTACACCTTTATGGGCAACATTGTCCAAAGCCTCATCCCTCTCGCCACCTCCAATCAACTCGGTGGCACCGTCAAAAACTTCGGCTCACTTGTCTCTAATTCCATTTCAAACCTTACCCCGGCCGCCTCTGCTATCGCCACCGACAGCAAACTCTCCACCATCGCCGAAGAGGGTGACTGTATGGTCATGGATACGGTTGACATTCGCGGCGATGTCTCCTGCACTACTCTTATCACCACAGATGAAACAACTATGGAATACACCCCTGACGAAATCATCGAAATCGAACAATCCTGGGGTTACATCACCCGTAATGGCGCTGGCGGCATCACCATCCAAGACGGCTCCACTCTCCAGAAATACATTAAATACTGTGGACAGCGCACTTCCAGCTGGGGCATCGCCGATGCCAACATCCTTAAAGACGCCGAAGGCGAAAAAGGTTTTTGGGGCAAAGTCCTAGAACTGGTTGCTCCAGACATTAGCAACCTAGTAAGCTCCACGAGAAATCTCGAAAACGAAGCCTGGGGTACCGGCCGCGCTTGCTCCAATTCCGCCGAAAACATCTACTGGTGCGAAAACCGCATTCACCAACGCTTCATTGAAGATCAACGCCTCGCCGCCGACATCAACCCGTCCTACACCAACGCCGTCGCCGCCTACATCGCCGAAGACCTCGAAAAGAACCCGCTCGATAACTCCATGGAGGGCATCCTCGCCCGCTACTCCGGCATGACCAAAACCGACGTCATCGCCACTCTCGAACTCATGGATGCCTTCGTCTACCTCGCCCAGTACCACCCAGACGAACGCGCGGAATCGGTGGCCATGGCCGAGGCCGCCACAGATGGCCCCCTCCGAGTGTTTCCGCAGGCGCCAGCAGTCCAAATGACAACACTTGCCGAGTCGAGTCAAAGGTTACGTCGTTTGCGAGACGCAGGCCCAAGTGTTGTAATTTGGACGACTGCGAGCCGAGGACTAACGAGGAGGGAGCCGTCTGTGACGGCCTAAGCTAGATGCTGTACTATAACCACTCCGTCAAAGACTCGCTGATTGACCTCCGCACCGACTCGGACACTGGCCTCAGTAATAAAGAGGTCAAAAAACGCCTCGCCAAATTCGGCCCCAACACTCTCGACATCAAAACCACCCCCCTCTGGCAAAAACTCCTCGAACCCTTCACCGACCTCTTCATGATTATCCTCGTCATCGCCCTCGTCCTCTCCATCGTCCAAGGCTCCTGGACCGAAGTCATCGTCATTGCTCTCGACATCGTGCTTGACGTCGCCGTCTTCTACATCCAACGCTTCTCCACCGAGCGCGTCTTAAACTCTCTCAAAGAAAAAACCGTCCAAAAAATCACCGTCATCAGGAACGACAGCGAAGAAGAACTCGACGCCTCCGAACTCGTCCCCGGCGACATCGTCGTGCTCCACGAAGGCGACCGCATCCCCGCCGACGGCCGCATCATCGCCGAATCCGGCCTCCTCACCAACGAATCCATGCTCACCGGCGAATCCGAAGCCATCGCCAAAGACGCTAAAGCCATCTCCGGCAAAAAGAAAATCTACGAACAAAAAAACATGGTCTTCGCCGGCTCCTTCGTCATCACCGGCTCGTCCAAATTCCTCGTCACCGCCACAGGGAACGACACCGAATATGGCAAAATCGCTTCGCTCGCCTCTGGCGCCAGCGTCACTTCGCCCATCCAAGAAAAAATCAACCGCCTCGTCGTCAAAATCGCCGCCGTCATTCTCGCTGTCGCCGGCCTTGTTCTCGCCGTTCAACTCTTCGACGGCATCCCATTTTATGACGCCATTCAGTTTACTCTCGCCATGATTGTCTCCGCCGTACCGGAAGACTTGCCCATCGTCACCGCCATCATCCTCGCCCTCGGCGCCGTCCGCCTCGCCAAAAAGCAAGCCCTCATCAAAGAACTCCGCGCCATCCAAAGTATCGGCATCGTCACCACCATCGCCAGCGACAAAACCGGCACCCTCACGGAAAACCAACTCGCCGTCAAAGACTTCTGGAGTCCCGAACCCAAGAAGACCCTCAAAAACAATGAAACTTTCCTCACGACCATCGCCTCCACCGCCATCCCGATAGACAGCGCCACCGACCCCCTCGACCTCGCCATCTGGAACTTCGTCAAAACCGAAGCCCCCTACCTCACCGGCCTTGACCCACTCAAAACCTACGCCTTCGACCAAGACCTTAAAATCTCCGGCAACCTTTTTGAAAACAAACGCGGTCAACTCAAACTCGTCATCAAAGGCGCACCGGAAACCGTCTTCGCCAAATGCCCCAAGCTCTCCAAAAAAGACCGTGACGCCGCCGAAACCCAGCTCGAAGCCTTCTCCGCCCGCGGCTACAAAGTCATCGCTCTCGCCTCCGCTTCCATCGATCACGAAATCAACGAGCTCGGCCGCCTCACTAAAACCGACGTCTTTAAGTTCGAGGGGCTCCTCGCGATTGCCGACACCGTCCGCCCCGGCGTCGTTGACGCCATCGAAGCCGCCGCCACCGCCGGCGTCAAGGTCAAAATGGTCACCGGCGACCACGCCCAGACCGCCTTCGCCATCGGCCGTGAACTCGGCCTCTGCACGGACTTCTCCGAAGTCCTCGACTGCTCCAAACTCGGCGACCTCCCCGACTCCGACCTTGAAGAACGCGTTAAAAACGCCACCATCTTCGCTCGCGTCACACCCGAAGACAAGTTCCGCATCCTCAACGTCATCAAAAACACCGAAGTCGTCGCCATGACCGGCGACGGCGTCAACGACGTCCCCGCCCTTGTGGGCGCCCACGTCGGCATCGCCATGGGTAACTCCCCCAGCATCGTCCAAGACGCCGGCGACATCGTCCTTCTCGACAACAACTTCTCCAGCATTGTCTCCGCCATGAAAGAAGGTCGCATCATCCTCGCCAACATCCGCCGCATGCTCATCTATCTCCTCGCCACCAACGCCGGCGAAGTCCTCGCCACCCTCGGCGCCCTCTTTATCTCCGGTTCTCAACTCCTTCTCCCCATCCAAATCCTCTGGATCAACATGGTCACCGACTCGCTCATGGTCATCCCCATCGGCCTAGAGCCGCCCGAAGCGAAGTTCATGTCCCAAAAACCCGAACCCAAAGACGCCCCCATCCTCCCCAAGATTCTCGTCTCGCGCATGGTCGTGATTTCGCTCACCATGGCCGCCGTCGGCCTCGGCACCTATTACCTCGCCCTCGCCCACTTCACGCACGATGAAGCCAATACTCTCGCCTTCACCGCCATGGTCGTCGTCCAATGGTCTAACGCCTTCTGCGTCCGCGGCACCTACGAATCCGCCCTTAAGCGCCTCAAAGTCAAAAACGCTCTCTTCATTCTCGCCCTCCTCGCCGCCATCACTCTCCAAGCCCTCGTTCTCTTTGGCCCGCTCTCAATTTTCGCCAAAACCGTACCAGTTGACCCGCTCGCCCTCGCCCTCACTGCCCTCGTTGCCTTCACTGTACCCATCCTCGTCACCGAATTACACAAAAAACTTGCTAAATAGCAAAAACTCTGTTATACTATTTGCAATAAATATTTTTGACAGAGGAGCTTATGTTAAAAAAATTTTTTGCGGGTCTTTTTACTCTCGCGGTCACCACGGCTAGCCTAGCTGGCCAATCCACTCTCGCCACCGACGCTGGCACTATTATCATCGACAACACTCTCGCCCTTTGCGAATACGTCCAAACCTACCACAACCAACTCACCGACGAAACCACCGATTGCTCCGCCTACTCGGCCACCGACACTGCTACTACCATCACGCGCCCCCTCTACATCTTCGACCGCGTCGTCTTCAAAAATCTTGACCTCACCTTCACCTCGTCCGCCTCGCCGTTCATTATCAGGAGCGGCAGCCTCACCATCGACGGCGGCCACTACACCTCACCCAGCTGCGTCGTCTGGATTCAATACCGCAACGACTCCACGCCTGCCTACTACGTCCCCTCTACCACCGTCACCATCAACTCCGGCGTCTTTGAAGCCACCGTTTCGACCGCTTATAGTACCGAAGCCCCCTCACCGGTCTGCGTCGTCTCTCCTGTCACTCTCACCGCCGAAGAAACCCAGACCGTCATGAACAACTACCTCCCAACCGGTCGTCGCTACGTCAACCTCGCGCCTGTCCGCTTAATGGCCATGCGCTCCACGCCTGCCACCGGCATCCCTTCGGCCAGCGGCTACGCCCACATCGACAAAGACGGCGACATTCGCACCCCAATTGAATATCTTCAAACCACACTTATCGCCGTCGTTGGCGACGAAGGTAGTGGCGAACCCGAACCGGAAACTCAACCGGCCGAACCGGAAACCCCCACCACTCCAGAAACTCCCACCGAATCAGCAACCACCGTCATCCCTAAAGCTCCGAACACGGGCCGCCGTTAACTTTAGGCCATGTAATTTTTACTGTTGTAGAAAATACAACGTGCTATCTTAAACCATAATCAAAACTCTTGACACGCTATATCTAGTGTCTTAAAATAATCCTAGACGCTAGATGTAGTGTCTAGCAACAACCAAAACAAAACCATTGAAGAAGAAACATTAAGGAGGTCATAATTTTTATGTTCAAAAAAATCATCAAGCGCGACGGCAAAATCGTCGATTTCAAGCTCTCGAAAATCACCGACGCCATGACTAAAGCCGGCCAGGCCACCGGCGAGTTCGACCACGAACGTGCCAAAGAACTCGCCGCCGAGTTTGAAACCTCGTCGAAAGAGCTCATCAAATCCCGCATCCCCACCGTCGAACAAGTCCAAGACGCCGTCGAAAAAGTCTTGAAAGACGCCGGCTTCAAACGCACCGCCCGCGCCTACGCCGACTACCGCGCCGAACGTTCCGACGTCCGCATCGCCAAGTCCGACCTCATGAACATCTACCGCACCATCGCCATCGCCGACGCCTCCGAAGATTCCGACGTCAAACGTGGCAACGCCAACGTTGACGGCAACTCCGCCATGGGTAAAATGCTCCAGTTCGGCGCCGAAGGTTCCAAAGTTTTCGCCAAAACCTCACTCATGAAGTCCGAATATGCCAAAGCCCACAACAACGGCGACATCCATATTCACGACCTCGACTTTTACGCCACCGGCACCCTCACTTGCTGCCAAACCGACCCGCTTCGCCTCTTCAAAAACGGCTTTAACACCGGCCACGGCCACCTGCGTACTCCGCAATCAATCGGTTCTTACACCGCCCTCGCCGCCATCATCCTCCAGGCCAACCAGAACGAACAACACGGCGGCCAAAGCATCCCGAACTTTGACTACGCCATGGCTCCTGGCGTCGACAAAACCTTCCGCAAATCCCTCCGTCGCAACCTCGAAAAATATAACGCCTTTGTTGATAAAAAGAACAAAGTTGACGTCCAGATCGGCGATTATATCGAATTTGGCGACGACGACAAACTCTCCCGCCTCAAAGTGCCAAAATGTGTCATCAAGGCCTCTCGTGAAGACACCGAACATGAAACCCAGCAAGCTCTTGAAGGCTTCATCCACAACCTCAACACCATGCACTCCCGCGCCGGCGCCCAGGTTCCATTCACTTCTATTAACTTCGGCACCGACACTTCTCCGGCCGGCCGCCTCGTCTCCAAAATGCTCCTAGAGGCCACCGACAAAGGCCTCGGCAAGGGAGAAACCCCCATCTTCCCAATCTCCATCTTCAAGGTCAAAGAGGGCATCAACTACAACCCCGAAGACCCGAACTACGACCTCTTCAAGCGCAGCATGGAAGTCTCCGCCAAGCGCCTCTTCCCGAACTTCTGTTTCATCGACGCGCCCTATAATTTGAAATATTACAAACCCGGTGACTATCGCACCGAAATCGCCACCATGGGCTGCCGCACTCGCGTCTTCGCCTCTGTCTTCCCGGAATCTGACGGCATCGTCACTGGCCGCGGTAACCTCAGTTTCACGACCGTCAACCTTGTTCGCCTCGGCATCAAACATGGCATTGCTACTGGCGAGCGCGACGAGGCCGACTGGACTGCCTTCTTCGCCGACCTCGACCGCGTCATGGAGCTCTGCGAGGGCGAACTCTACGAGCGCTTTGAGTTCCAAGCCAACCAACACGTCCGTAATTTCCCGTTCCTCATGGGCCAAGGCAACTGGTTCGGCTCCGAGAAACTTGGCCCGAACGATACTCTCCGCGACGTTATTAAACACGGCACGTTAAGCATCGGCTTCATCGGCCTCGCCGAAACTCTCGTCGCTATGACTGGCAAGCACCACGGCGAAGATGAAGACGCCCGCGAACTTGGCCTTGACATTATCGCCCACATGCGCGAGAAATGTGATGAATTCTCCAAGAAGCACCATCTCAACTATTCTTTGCTCGCGACTCCCGCTGAAGGTCTCGCCGGCCGCTTCACTAAAATCGACCGTAAGGAATACGGTGTCCTCAAAGGCGTAACCGACCGCGATTATTACACCAACTCCTTCCACGTCCCAGTCTACTACCCAATCTCCGCCTTCGAGAAAATCGAAATCGAAGCCCCCTATCATGAGCTTTGCAACGCCGGCCACATTTCCTATATCGAACTCGACGGCGACCCCACTCAAAACATCGAAGCCTTCGAAGCCGTCATCCGCAAGATGCACGATTGTGGCATTGGCTATGGCTCCGTCAACCACCCTGTCGACCGCGACCCCGTCTGTGGTTTCTCCGGCATCATCTCTGGCCACACCTGCCCCTCTTGCGGCCGCGAAGAAGGCGACATGCCCTTTGAACGCTTGAGAAGAATCACTGGCTACCTCGTCGGCACCCTCGACCGCTGGAATGACGGCAAAAAGGCTGAAGAAAAAGACCGCGTCAAACACAACGTTGACGTCCCCTCCAACGTCGATGGCGTCTATTCCGTCGACGAAAAAGACAAACGCGAAGTAGAAAAAATGTATGCCGACAAGGCACTAGGGAAGGAATAAAATGAAAATCCGCTTAAGCGGCCCACTGGAGCGCGACTCCATCGTCAACGGTTACGGCCTTCGCGCCGTACTGTGGACGCAGGGTTGTCTCACCCACTGCAAAGGTTGCCAAAACCCCGAAACTTGGGATCTTGACGGTGGCTTTGAAGTCGACGTCGAAGAAATCAAAGACCGCCTCCGGGCCATGAAAGGCCAAGCTGGCATCACCTTCTGCGGTGGCGAACCCTTCCTCCAACCCGAAGCCTGCAAAGAAATTGCCGACTTCGCCCATTCCGAACTTGGCTGGAACGTCTGGAGCTTCTCCGGCTACACCTACGAACAAATTAAGAAAAAAGGTGGCAAACAACTTGAATTCCTTAAATCGCTCGACGCCCTCATCGACGGCCCCTTCATCCTTGAACAGCGCGACCTCTCCCTTAAATTCCGCGGCTCTAAAAACCAAAGATTGCTCCACCTCAACCACGGCGAAATCACTAAAATTGAATAGCGCCAAACGGGCTCATGCTTGCTAAACTCCTCCTCTAGTGTTAAAATACTATCACCTCAAATCTTTCTGGGGTGGCAAATCTCGGCCTTCGAGAATCGCTATTTTATATCAAAGGAGGAATCAAGATGAAACGTTTCCTTGCTATCGTCCTAACCCTGGCACTCTGCTTCTCGGTCTCCAC
>CAYODV010000003.1:0-31413 GCA_964402915.1 uncultured Candidatus Saccharibacteria bacterium | reverse complement strand
CCAACATGCGCACCCACGCCTCCGACGGCGCCATCCAGCTCACGCCCTACACCCAGCTCTCCCTTGAACAGTGCCTTGACTTCCTGCTGGACGACGAACTCCTCGAAGTCACACCTAAATCCCTCCGCCTTCGCAAGCGCCAGCTCGACCCGGTGAAGCGCAAACGCGAAAACCGCGTTGCCTAAGCCCAAAACAGCCAAAAACAGCTTAAAGCTCTTGCTTTTTTAGCCAAAATGTGCTATAATTAACAGTGATAGCTAAATTTTTTATGGCTATCGTACAACACAATTTGGTTTAGGAGGGGTAAAACAATGGGCAAACTACGGGCAATCAAAATCGACAACGTCATCTACAACGACTTCCCAACCTGCGCTTCGCTGGCAGAACTCAAAAACAGCCAGCTTGGTGACATTTTGGGTTTCATCCGCAAGATTGGCGTCGCCGACTTAAACGACATGTCGCACTTCTTGCGCGCCAAGAATCTTGACGTCATGCGTCAACTGCTTGGTCGCATCCATTTCACCGAAAATATCTCGACCGAAATCAAGGCCAAAAACCTTGAGCAAATGAAGCGCGAACAGAAAATTGCTCTTAAACACGACGAAACTCACCAGTACGTAATCCGCCTGAACGAAATCATCGAGCGTTGTAAGGCACGCCCCAAAGGTTTCAAAATGGAAACAGAAGTCGAGCTCCAGCTTAAGCATCAGATGCGCGATTATGAAAAAGACGCCATCGAGTTGCCAGAGCCGGAACCGATTGTCGTTGACGACATCATTTACGACAAATTCCCGACTTTGGAACAGATGCTCACCCAACCGGACGAAATCAAGAAATCCTATTTTGAGTTCATGAACGGCTTGGGTGTCGCCGCTGAAAGTCGGCAGTCGGCCACCTATCTCCACACTGATAACCTTAAAGTTGTCAGGGAAATAGTTGAAGCCGTAAAGCCGGATGTCGTCACGACGGACCATAATCCGCCTCGCCTGCGAGCGACGCAACGTTTATTGCTCCACAGTGTCAAAGATTTGCTTCCGGGCAAAATCACCATTTTGGTCGTTGACATCTTAAACAAGTGTAAACGCCAGAGACTCTCAAACCGCCATTATTGCGATTTTTACAAGGAGGTTGAAATTATGATCAAGAACGAAGTCAAAGCCCTGAAAAATCAAGCCCGTACTGCCACCCCGACCCCGTCGCCTGCAAAGGAGGACGTGCTCAAGCCGATTTTCGACTGGAAGCAGGCCTCTGCCAACCCCAACTATGTTCGCCAGGTGGCGGCAACTTTCCCGCATGCCTCTTTCGGAGAACTGAGGCGTTGCCTTTGGGACAACACCACGGAAAGCGCCATCCGGCACTACTTCGGACGCTGGGGCATCCCGCACGAGAGAGCATCCGTAAAAGACGATGCCTACCGTCAGGAACACGACGCCTTTGTTCGTTGGGCCAGCGAAAAATTGGAAGCTCCGTCGACCAAACCGGCCAAGCCGGTCGAGACCGACAAGCCCACCCTGCCGACCACGGACATCATCGCCATCCCCGGCACCACCAAAAGCAGCGCACGTCCGGATCGCTACGCCACCACCACCATTTACCCGCTTGGTGACGCAGGAGCCATTCTGAAAGAGTTGGCCCCGCTGGGCGAACGCAAAATCACCATTGTCTCCATCACCGTCAAAGGTAAAACTTCCGACATCCTGCGCAGCCTTTACAAGAGCGAAAAGGGCGCCGAACTCATGCGCCTGCATCGCGTTTACATCTCCGAGGATGTCCCCAAAGATGAAGACGACGAGCCCTAAACCAAAACTATCATCAATCCCCAGCCGCAAAGACTGGGGATTTCTCTTTTTCTAAAAAGCTTATACTTGCTACGGGGGGGGGGTATGTTATATTGCTATTTAGCAAGCCAGCATCAATTATTTTTGTATGGTTTTAGAACCTTCCCAAGTTACTTTGCTTTACTAAATTCCAGAAAGGGGTGACAGAGATGGAAACCACGAATTTCAGCGTTACCGTCGGCACTATCACTTACTACGATTTTCCTACATTCTCCGAACTCAACCGTTACCGACCCGACGTCGTCGCGCAAATGCTGATTTTCTTTCGAATGCTCGGTCTTTGCAGTTTACGACAAATTAACCGCGCCATCGGCAATGACGATGATGACTATCGTGCGCAATGGATGATGACTCATGCCGGGTTACCGGACCACGTCGACGAAAGTCACGCGGCGGAAAACATCGCCTATACCGAAGAAATCCAACGGGAAATCTTAGGCGACGACACCAAACACTACTTCATCAAAGTCACCGACGTCGCTTCGAAACTACACAAAATCCACAATGTTTCGCCACAAAAAGCCCTGAACGAGATTATCAACGAACTTAAAGGAATTGCCGAAACATCGGAAAGGAAAGAAAAGAAAATGGAAAAGAAAGTTATTGAATCCGAGACCACTAAACGCTCCGCGCCGCCCACACTTGCGACTATCAGGCCCGAAGACGAACAGGAAGTCCAGCGCCTCTCGAACGGATGTCCTATCGAACCAATTCGCGACGTCGCCAAAGTGCGCAAGGACAAGGAATATCTTGAGCAACTGGTCGGCTATTTCCCGCACGTCACCGCCAGCTTAATTGCCAGGTACCTGTTTAACGAAATGGTAAAAATTTCCGCTGTTAACAACATGTTCTACCTCGCCAAAATCGCCCGCGAAAAAACCGGCAACTGGCGACACCCCAGTCTTGATACTATTCGCGAGCGCGCCGCATTTGTCGCCTGGACCGGCGGAGATTGGCGAGAATATCTGGCGGAAAACCTGCCACTTGACGAAGTTAAGCCCGCTGCGCCCGAACCCGCCACACCGGAAATCGTTGCGCCCGAAGCCGAAGCCGAAGCTGCGCCCGAACCCGAAGTCGTTGCGGAGCCCGAATGGAACGACTTTGGCGATGACCTCGACCTCCCCCTCCCCGAACCTGAACCAGTTGAAGTCCCTGCTCCGGCCGAAGAGCCTGAACAGGAATGGACGCGCCTGGAAGACTGCCAGGAATGGAACGATTACATCGGGAAAAAAGAACCGGCTGCTCCGGCCGAAGAACCCAAGAAGGAACCGGAAAAACCGGCCTTCGTCGCGGAAATCAAAATCTCCGCCACGAACCCGGAAATCCTGCGCATTCTGAACTGGCTCGAAACGGAAACCGCGTCCGAAATCCTGGACTACACCGTTTACCGCGCACAAGCAAAATAACTTCACGTCTCCCGACCCTCGGTCGGGAGATTTTCTTGCGTGCTATAATAATATATATGTATCTCATTGACACTCACTGCCACCTCCACGACCGCGAATTCTTCACGGACACACAAGCGGCACAAATGCTCAAAAACGCCCACGCCCGCGACATCAAACAAATCATCTGCATCGGCACCAACCACACCGACTCTCTCGCCGCGCGCGACTTCGCCCTAAAACACAAAAATGTCTTCTGGACTTACGGCATCCACCCGGAGGCAGCTGGAAAGCCGGATTTTAGCTTTTTGGACTATAAAAAATTTTTCCAAGCTTTTTCGGAAGAGTTACCGTCCCGAGCACGCGTCCCATCCGCGACGGAGGGACAGGCTAACTCTGGAGAAAAACTTGACGAAAAATTCCAGTCCAAAAAACTAAAATCCGGCTTTCTGAAGCTGGCCGCCATTGGTGAAATCGGCCTCGACTACCACTACCCCGGCTACAACCGCCAAAACCAAATCAAACTGCTTGAACAAATGCTCGACCTCGCAATCAAACTCGACCTCCCCTGCTCCTTCCACGTCCGCGAAGCATTCGACGACTTCTTCGCCGTCACTCAAAACTTCCCCGACCTCAAACCTTCCGTCCTCCACTCCTTCACCGACAACCAAAATCAGCTCGACTACGCACTAAACCACGATTTCTACATCGGCATCAACGGGATTTTAGTAAATCACTCTGAGGAATTTGACTGGACGAAAGACCTCGGAAACCACTTGCCGCTGGACCGCATCGTTCTCGAAACCGACGCCCCTTTCTTGACACCAGCGCCAAATCGTGGTAAAATAAATGAACCTGGCAACGTTGCTGACGTCGCCACTTGGTTAGCAAACAAAATCGGCGTTTCTAGGGAGGAAATCGCCGAACGGACCACCAAAAATGCAAGAACTATCTTCAACCTTCCAAATCCCGAACCAGTTTAGCGCTCCTGCTCCGGCCCCCGCGCCGAGTTTCGCTACCAGCGAAGACCAAGCCATTTTTAACGAACTTAACTACATCGCCGAGGAAATTGACCGATGCCGCGCCGCTTACTAAACAACTCTCGCCACACTCGCACCCTTGAGGACAAAATCAACCTCGAATCCGAACTCGGCCGCACTATCTTCGGCCCCATTCCCGCCGGCCACCAACGCGAATTTTTTGAACACCGTAAAAACCTCTGGATTTGGCACGAATCCTGGGACGAACTCGGCAAACGTCACGAAATCACCATCCGCTATGAAGTCCGACCGGGCGGCGTCTTCAAAAAAGTCAACGGCTCCGCCTACTACAAACTCGAAGGCGCCGAGCTCCAAAACTTCCTCGCCGCCACCCGCCGCTACCTCTACCTCATCAAAACCCAGCTTTATCACGCTTAAGTTTCATGCTATAATTAGCACATGGAACCCGCAGAACCCACGCCACCGGAAGTCCCGCTTGCGCCCACTCCGTCCGCCAAAATTGACGAAATCGCCGGCACCAAGCCCAAAAAACGCCTCTCTAAAAAGGCTCGACTCATCATCGCTATCTCTGCCCTCGTTATCGCCGCCCTCGGCCTCGCCGCGGTCTTAATTTTCGTCGTCTTCCGCGACCAAACGCCCGAAGCCGTCCTTACCGACCGCGAATTCCTCACCGCCCACGCCTGGGAAAAACAATCCGCCCCCACCGTCATCTGGACTTTCCGCGCCGACGGCACCGGCGAACTCACCACCAACAAATCAAATTATTATGACATGAAATGGGAATTGGAAAATGACGAAATCGTCATAAAAACCGACTGGCTTTATGACCTCACCGACCATTTCACCATCACTCTCGACCGCGACGCCGACTCCTTCACCGTCAAAAACCTCTCCGATGAAATTGAATCCACCTTCGTCCCCCTCGGCACCGCCGAAAAAGAACAAGCCGAACTTGAAAAAAGTGAATAAAAATTATATAATATAGGCATGATTTACCTCGACCACGCGGCCGCCACGCCTGTCTCCGAAAAAGTCTTAAACGCCATGACCCCGTTCATGACCGCCGACTTTTTCAACCCTTCTTCCCCCTACCTCCCCGCCGCCCGCGTCCGTGAGGCTTACGAAGCCGCCAAATCTCACATCGCCAACTTCATAGGCGCCAAGGGCAACGACCTCATCATCACAAGCGGCGCCACCGAAGCCAATGCCCTCGCCTTCACTTCTTGTTCGGTTTCCTCACTATTAGAGCGCGGGAGCGATTTGCGCAAAAATCACGCCGACACCTCTGTTAAAACCCCCAAAACGCCCATAAAAGCCCTCGTCCTAGAAACCGAACACGCCTCCGTCCTGGAAAACGCCAAAAACCACCCCTTCGCCACCATCAAAGTCGATAAAACCGGCCTCATCGACCTTAAAGACCTCCGTCAAAAACTCACCGATTCCGTCGAACTCGTCTCCGTCTCCCTCGCCAACAACGAACTCGGCACCATCCAGCCCCTCGCCGAAATCGCCAGCATCCTCCACGAAACCCGCCTAAAGCGGCTCCAACGAGGAATCACCACCCCGCTCCTCCTCCACTCCGACGCCTCGCAGGGCCTCCCGCTCCTTGAAATCAACGTTTCGCGCCTCGGCGTTGACCTCTTAACCCTAAACGCCGCCAAAGTCGGCGGACCTAAGGGCATCGGCGCCCTCTACGTCGCCCACGGCGTCAAACTCTCGCCATATATATACGGCGGCGGCCAAGAACGCGGCCTCCGCGCCGGCACCGAAAACGTCGCCGGCACCGTCGGCTTCGCCACCGCTCTCGAAGCGCTCAAAAACCACCAGCCCGCCACGCGTAAAAAATACACGCGCCTTGTGGAAAACTTAAAATCCGAACTTAAAACCGCAAAAATCGAACCCCTCTTCCTCGGCAACCCCAAGCACCAACTCGCCAACTTCCTCCCCGTCAGCTTTCCCGGCCTCGACGCCGAACGCCTCATCTTCGCCCTCGAAGAACACGAAGTTTACCTCTCGACCGGCGCCGCCTGCTCCGCCTCCAAAGGCACTCCCTCCCACGTCCTCAAAGCCATCGGCCTCACCGACGAAGAAATCAGGGGAAGTTTAAGAATAAGTTTAGGAATATTGAACAATGAAAAAAACATCAAACAAGCCGGAAAACTAATTAAAGAAATAGTCAACAAAGAATTTGAAAGGAGCAGAGA
The DNA here is from genome assembly GCA_964402915.1 of uncultured Candidatus Saccharibacteria bacterium. Lineage (GTDB taxonomy): Bacteria > Patescibacteriota > Saccharimonadia > Saccharimonadales > Saccharimonadaceae > Nanosyncoccus. The sequence goes on along the minus strand of CAYODV010000003.1, from coordinate 24,985 downwards.
GTGAGCGGGGAGGATGTCGCTTCTCGTGCGGGGTCCGGAGCCACGGCGAGGATTAGCGCGCGACACCCGCAACGGCGGGCTGGCGCGACGCGCCCGCACGAAAGCGACTCCGACCGCAAGCGAACGGTTTTTCTCGGCATGTCCGGCGGCGTCGACAGCTCCGTCTCCGCCATTTTGCTCCAAGAACAAGGCTACAAAGTCGTCGGCGTTTACATGAAAAACTGGTCTAGAGACTTGCCCGGCATGAAATGCCCCTGGGCCGAAGACCTCGCCGACGCCAAACGCGTCGCCGTCAAACTCGGCATCGACTTCGAGGTTTTCGATTTTGAACAAGCCTACAAAACCAAAGTCGTAAACTACATGCTCGCAGAATTCAAAGCCGGCCGCACGCCCAACCCCGACATCATGTGCAACCAAGAAATCAAATTCAAACTTTTTTACGAAGAAGCCAAAAAACGCGGCGCCGACTTCATCGCCACCGGCCACTACGCCAAATCTGAAAACGGTAAGCTTAAATTAAGCAAAGACGCAAACAAGGACCAAACCTACTTCCTCTACCGCATTTCTAAAGACGCCGTCAAGCACACGATTTTTCCATTAGCGGATTTGAGAAAACCGGAGGTCAAAGCTCTCGCCGCCAAACACAACCTCGCTAATGCTTACAAAAAAGAATCCATGGGCGTCTGCTTCGTCGGCGACGTTGGCATGAAAGACTTTCTCCGCGAATACATCGACCTTAAGCCCGGAGAAATCCGCGAACTAGAAACAGAAAAAGTCCTCGGCTACCACGACGGCGCCGTCTTCTACACTATCGGCCAGCGCCACGGTCTTTACGTCGGCGGCGGTCTGCCTTACTACGTCGTCAAAAAAGACTTAAAGAAAAACCTCGTCTACGTTTCTAAAAACCTCAACGCCAAAAACCTCTGGACCAAGGAAATCAAGCTAGAAAACCTCTTCTTCCGCGACGAAGCCGACCTCCCAAAAGACGGCAGAGTCACCGTCCGCCTCCGCCACCGCGCGCCTTTAATTCCCGCGACTTTCAAAAACAACACGCTCTACTTTGACGAAGAAATCAAAACCATCGCCCCTGGCCAAAGCGCCGTATTTTACAAAGACGACATTTGCCTCGGCGGCGGCATCGTTAGTAAATAGTAATCGAAAATTGACAAATCTCCTCGCCACAGATAAACTATAAGTATAAAGAAAGTGAGGGATACTTATGTCTACTACAAACAATAAAAACAACAGCATCTTTTACGAAGGCGACGACAAGAGTCTCAGAATTAAAACCCTTATCGAAGACGACAATTTATGGCTCTCGCAAGCGCAACTCGTCGAACTTTACCATTCATCAAAGTCCAACGTCAGCGAACATCTCAAGCACATATTTGAAGTTGGCGAGCTAGACGAAAAGTCAGTTGTTCGGAATTTCCGAACAACTGCAGCCGACGGCAAAAATTACAATACGAAGTTTTACAGTCTCGATGTCGTCATTGCGCTCGGTTATAAAATCGACTCCGAAATCGCCATCAAATTCCGTCAATGGGCCACCGCGCACCTGCACGAATATATTCAAAAGGGCTTCACTTTGGATGATGAACGTCTCAAACAAAACGGCGGCCGCTACTTCCGCGAACTCTTGCAACGCATTCGCGACATTCGCTCTTCCGAGCGCAACCTCTGGCAACAAGTTACGGACATTTACGCCACCTCAATCGACTACAATAAAGATGCTAAGCTCACCAAAGAATTCTTCGCTACCGTCCAAAACAAAATGCACTATGCCGTCCATCGGCAAACCGCCGCCGAAGTAATCTATAACCGCGTCGACAGTAGTAAGCCCATGATTGGCATGACGAACTTCAAAGGCGACTACATCACCAAAGAAGACACCCATATTGCCAAGAATTATCTCAAGGAAGATGAATTAAACAAATTGAACTTGCTCGTCGAACAATATCTCGGTTACGCCGAGCTTCAAGCAATTCGCGAAATTCCCATGAAAATGCAAGATTGGAAGGACGAACTCGACCGCGAATTAAAGCACTTAAACTTTGCTTTACTAGAAGGAAAAGGCAAAATTTCCCACGACCAAGCCGTCCAAAAAGCCAACCACGAATACGACAAATACCGCCGAAAAGAATTCGAAAATTATGAAAGCGACTTCGACCGCGCCGTCGAAGAACTCACCAAAGAAGTGGGACGCATCGAAAAAAGAAGTAATGCCGCACAGGAATAGTGTATAATATACTCATGGACACGAACTTCGTCATCGCGCAAATCTTCGGCATCCTTGGCATTGTCGCAAGCGTAGCCTCGATGCAATTCAAAAATCGCAAACACATCTTCCTCGCACTCCTTTTGCTCAATCTTTTCTCTGCCCTCAACTTCGTCTTCCTCGGCACCTTTGCGAGCGCCTACATCTGCTTCTTCGCCATTCTAGAAATGCTTATCAACCACCTTTTCGAGCGCAAAAACAAACCAGTACCCATATATATCATTGCTATCTACGTCGTCATTAACATCGCTCTCGGCATTTTGAACTTCACCGGCCTGCTCGACATTATCCCGATTCTCTGCGCCCTCATCTTCTGCGCCACCCTTCTCACTAAAAAAGAACAAAACATCAGAAAGCTCATGATTGGCAATCAAACCCTCTGGCTCGGCTTTGACCTCGCAGTCGGTGCCTACATGTTCTCCATCTCTAACGTCCTCACCATCATCTCCACCGCCATCGCCCTCTACCGTTATGGCAAGAAGTCTAACCAAAGAAAGAAAACTCATGGACAATAGTTCAAACATCCAAACCGCCCCCGCCGAAGCGGAACGAGCCAAAAATCCCGAATACGAAAAGTTACTGGAGAAAATCTCGTCGACCGATATCGTCGTCTATGAACTTTTGAACTACACTAACAAAGACGCCAAAGACGAATTTCTCGCTAATCCAGAAATGTCGAGACCGAACTTTGAATATGACATCGATGAAGAAACCATCAACGCCAACCTCGCCACCATTCAAGGCGTCTATAACTCGCTCGATTCCGCCGAAGGCTTGTCTCGCCAAGAAGAATTGACCCTCCGAATCCTCACCGACGAAAACGCCAAGCGCAACGCTTTCGTCCGCGACTGCTTGGATTATAACGCCACCGAAACCCCCGAAGAAAAGTCGAGAGCCGCCGAAGCGCACAAATTCTCCGGCGAAGCCCTCTACGGCCGGCCGGACGAAGCAGTTTTCGCTTCGCTCTTAAGAGACGAACTCGGAAAAATCAAGCCCGAAAACCTCTCCGACGACGACCGAAAAACCTATGAATCCTTGCTTGAAGAAATCGGTGACCTCGGCGACGAATCCGCCGACCGCTTCCGCCCCAAGCCAGAAACTGTCGAAAAGTTCTCTACCATCATTCACGAACTTTTTGGCAAACAATTTTTCCGCCACATCCCCGAAGACAAAGATGAATTCACCCCCGCCGAGGCTTGCGAAATCGCCGCAGAAATCATCCGCGAAGAAATCGGTGAGGACGCCACTCAGTACCGCGCCGTCATGGACGACAAGATTAAAAACTGCTCTGTTAACCACCTCACTCGCGAAATCAAATTCCCCGTCGAACGTGCAACCGGAAACGGTAACTTCTCCCGCCTTGAACTCCAAAAAATCCTCGTTCACGAACTCGGCACGCACGCTTATCGCGCCGCCGTTTATGAAGACCACGAAGTCTCCGCCCTCTCCCGCGAAATGCCCGGCAACGAAGAAATCGACGAAGGTATCGCCAAATGTTGTGAGCAGGCTGTCGCCGGCAAATTCAGCGAGTCCGGCGTTGATCATTATATCAACATCGGCCTCGCGACTTTCAAAGGCAAGACTTTTCGCGAAGTTTTCGAAATCCAACAAAAACTCCTTTACCTCAAAGGCTGCAAAAATCCCGCCGAAACTCCCGAAGAAAAATCCGCCCGCTTCCACGCCAAAGACTCCGTCATTTTCAACCGCACCGCCCGCTGCTTCCGCGGCACCGGCGAACTCCCGAACAACAAAGATTTGGTATATTATAACGGCGCCGTCAAAGTCTGGCAATTTATCGAAGCCAACATTGACGACCCCGACCTCCCCGATAAACTCTTCCTCTCCGGCAAGATCGACATCACTAGCCCCGACCAAGAACGTCTCATTTACGAAACCAAACATTAACTAGAAAGGAAAATATGATTAACGTCCGTTACCTCACTCCAAACGACAACTTAGAAAAGGCCGCCGACCTCGTTTACCAAGTCGACCCATACATCTCGCCAGACTTTTTCGGCGACATCGAACGCGCCCGCAAATTCGGTAAAATCCTCTTCACTAGCGACGGCGGCTTGTTCGATTTTAGCCACTTTCTCGTTGCTGAAGACTCTGAAAAACCTGGCGAACTTCTCGGCATCCTGGCTTACAACGACAACAAAATTGCCGATTGGGATCTCGCCGGTATGAAACAAAAAGTCGAAAGCCTCGGCATCGCCATACCCGAATATTTTGACCGCGCTAACGAACACTACATGGCCGCCCTTGTTGAAGAGACCAAAGAACTTCCCGACGGTGCCACCATCGTCGAATGGTGCGCCACGGACCAAGCGGCTCGCGGCAAAGGCGTCGCCCAAGCCATGTTCAAAAAATACCTGGAAATCCCCGGCTACAACGAATATCACCTCACCGTTCTCAACAACAACGCTCCTGCCATTCATGTTTACGAAAAAGTGGGCTATCGCATCGTCGCCTCCGCCGACGCTTATCCGAGCCGTGAAGTTGGCGGCGGCACTTTCAAAATGATTCGCCGCAATATTCCCGTTGAAATCTCCGCTCGCCACGCCCACCTCTCTCAGCGCATCGTCAACATTCTCTTCGGCGAAGGCTATGAACTCACATCTGTCAAAGACCTCTCACAACCTGGCGAATTTCTCAGTACGGAACATCTCGACCTCGTCGGCCCGCGGGAAATTCTCCATAACGTCGCCATCCTCGGCCCCACTCGCGCCCACACCCAAGTAGAAATTTCCCTCACCGACGCCCGCAAACTTGGCCTCACTCCCCCCGTCCGTGAATCCGGCGACCACGAAGGCTCGGCCTCTTGCCGCCTTGTCGGGCCAGCGGGAGAATACGAACTCGACGACGGCGTCATCGTCGCCCGCCGCCACCTCCACATCAACGCACGAGAAGCCGAAAAATTAAATCTCAAAAACGGTGACCTGGTTTCTATTGAAATCAAAAACTGTCTTCGCCCCCTCATCTTCAAAGACGTCCTCGTCCGCGTCAAAGACACTTACGAACTCTCCCTCCACCTCGACACCGACGAAGGCAACGCCGCCGGCCTCACCGAAGGCTCCTACGGTTTATTGACAAAACAGTAATTGTCTCTGATATCTTCGAAAACGACGAAGTTCCGCCGTCTGCCTCTGGTAAAAACTTATGAAAAAGCCTCGCTTTCTAGCGGGGCTTTTGCCTGCCTGGAGATTATACCCCATTTAAGCATAAATATGTTATAATTCTATCAAATATAAGCAGGAACTTTTATGGAAAACGAACCGCTAATCAATGAAGAAATTGCGCAAACCTCCCCCGCGCTCCAATCAAGCTCAGAACAGGGGTCAGAACCCGTGGAAATACTGAATCCTTTCGCTAGTCAATCGCCCCAAAAGTCCAAGAAAACCGTTGTCGTTCTTGCTGTTATTTTGATTGCCGTCATAATCGGCGCCATCGTTTACCTCATCCTGGCCAATTCCGAATCTTCCTCTGTCGAATCGCGGGAAAACCAGAGCCAAGAACAGAAAAACAAAACCGAATCGAATAGTGAGCAGAAAAACGATCAATCCATCAAAGAAAACCCCGAAACCGATTCTGATCAATCGGCCAGCCAAACATCCGAAACTACCTCTGGACCGTGTACGATCGCTTACTTGGGCGAGCTCGAAGGGGAGTTCGCGGACGGAAAATTATATGACTGCATAATTCCAAACGAGCGCGTGCTTAACGCTCCGACCTCCGAATACCCGCTCAAATTTGTCGCTCGTCCAGATAACAATGGGAAGTTTGAATTAACCACTAGCGGCGAATATACGGGAACCATTACAAAAAATAGCAATGGCTCATTCACGGTAACAATTGCGAATTTGGAATCGTATAATTATTCTGCCAATGGCGGAAAATTAGACAATCCTCAAGCCTCCGCCACCTTCGCCTTTGACCAAGAAGTCGTTAGCATGGGCATCGGCGGATATGGCCAAGCCGTCGGCGAGGAACGCGCTTTCTTCGCCACGGGCGACGGCAGCGTTTATTACATAGGACTTAGAGAAATTGTCCAAGGTCGAACCGAGCTAAAACAATTCGCAAACATGGCCAACGTTGTAGCCTTTGTACGCGGCGGGCTCCTTGAAGCCCCAGATGGAGAACACTATATCGGCGGATTTATGCCCTATGCGGTTCGAAGCGACGGCTACGTCTATGAACTGAAGGGCGAATAGCGAAGACACGCTAAAACGGTTTTCTCCTATGTAAGAAAATCGTCACAAAAATCCTTGACAATTTTCTTATATAGAAGTAAAATGTCATCATGATAAAAAGAAATAACTACCTAGAAAAAGTCTTGGCTTTCTCTGACTCCGACCTGATAAAAATCTTGGTCGGGATTCGTCGTTCGGGCAAGTCCTCCATTTTGAATGAGGTAGAAAACTCCCTAATCCGAACCAAACATATTCCCAAAAACAACATTATCAAAATCAACTTTGAAGATCTTGATTATCTTAATGTCATTACAAAAGCCGATTTCCTCGCCCTCGCCAAATCTCTCCTCGGCAACAAAAAAGAAAAGAAATACTTCCTTCTCGACGAAGTCCAACGCATCGACGGTTGGGATGAAGTCGTCAATGGGCTTCGCGTCGCCGGCGCCGATGTTTACCTAACGGGCTCTAACTCTAAACTTCTCTCTAAAGAACTCTCAACTTATCTCACCGGCCGCTTCGTCAACACACACGTTTTTCCGCTTAACTTCAGTGAATATCTCGATTTTCGTCGCGCCACCAAGGCCGAGCTAAAAACCATCGACAAAGAATTTAAGCGGTTCATGGATCGCGGCGGCTTTCCCGCCCTCCACACTTCCGAACATTCTCTCTCCGAATGTGACGAATACATCCGCGATGTTTATTCCACCATCATCTTCCGCGACCTTGTCGATCGCCATAAAATCCGCAACACCGACCTCCTCACCCGCGTCATCAAATACATTTTTGACAACATCGGCAATATGTTTTCCGCTAAGTCCGTCGCCGACTTTCTCAAGTCCGAGCAGCGCAGCCTCTCCGTAGAAACTATTTATAACTACTTAAAATGGCTTGAAGACGTTTTTGTCATTTTTCGCGTACCCCGCACCGACCTCCGCGGTAAAAGCATCCTAAAGATGCAAGAAAAATTTTACCTCGGCGACATCGGCCTTCTCTACGCCGTTAACGGGCGCAGCGCTTCTTATTCATCTGGCATCTTGGAAAACATCGTCTTCTGCGACCTCGTTTCAAAAGGCTTTGACGTCAAAATTGGCAAAAACGGCGACAAAGAAATCGACTTCGTCGCCGACCGTCAAGGCGAACGCCTCTACATCCAAGTTTGTGAAACCCTCAAAGGCGCCACGACTCGCGAGCGAGAATTCTCCGCTTTCGACGGCATCGCCGACAACTTCCCAAAATATATTTTAACCGCCGACAAGTCCTCCATCCCCGCCTTGAAAAACGGCATCTCCGCCATCTATCTCCCCGACTTCCTTCTCTCAACTAAATAATTCCGCCCGCCCCGAACCCTAAACTCCTTTGACAAAATAGCAAAAAATGATATAATAAAGATAAGGTTTCACCTCTTTTTGGAACCTAGACTATTTACCAGAAAGGAGCGTGTCTAGATTGGCACAGAAAAGGTATTACAAAATCACCTCTGGAGCAGGCACCTCGAACTATGAGCTTGTCGCCTTCGATAGCGCCCTACAGGACGCCGGCATCGCCGATTACAATCTCATCAAAATCAGCTCAATCCTGCCCGCCGGCGCCCACGTGGAACCGGAGATTGGCGCCGAAAAAGGCTCCATCATCCCCACGGCCTACGCCACCGTTTCTGACAACCACTGCAACACCTTCCTCCAAACCGGCGTCGCCATCGGCATCCCCGAAGACGACAAAGCAGTCGGTGTCATCATGGAAGACAGCAACGTCTGGGAGCGTCTTTCCGGCCTGCCCGTTGGCGAACTAGACAGATTTCTAAACGGAGTAAACAAATCCTTCCGAGAAAAATTAATCGAAAGGGTCAAGCTGACCATGGAGAACCGCGCGCGCAAAATCGCCAGAATTGAATTCTCCACCGCCAGCTGCTACATCGCCAACAACCACCTCATCTCCGAGCCACGGGACAGCAACTATCTATACCTCAACCTAGGCACAGGTTGCCACCGCACCATCATCACTCCCTATGACGGCAACTATCACAGCCTCGTCTCCGCCGTCTGCCTCTGGTAAATCGCAAAACCTTATTAAAAAACCTCGCTAGAAAGCGGGGCTTTTTTATGATAAAATAATATATATGCAAAACGAAGAACTCGCCAGCAAAAAACGCGCCCTCGAACTATTTTCTAGCGGAAAAATTAGCGAAATCGAAGTCGGCACGACCAAGGGCCTTCAAGAAATCCACCGCTTCCTTTTTCAAGACGTTTTTAGCTTCGCGGGGCAAATTCGTACAGTTGACCTAGCCAAAGGCAACTTTCGCTTCGCTCCGGCAATTTACCTTAAAGACACGCTAAAAACCATCGACTCGCTCCCAGAATCCACTTTTGAAGAAATCATCAAAAAATATGTCGAAATGAACGTCGCGCACCCCTTCCGCGAAGGCAATGGTCGCGCCACTCGCATTTGGCTTGACCAAATTCTTAAAAAACACCTCGGCAAATGCGTCGACTGGTCAAAAATCGGCAAAGCTGAATATCTCTCCGCCATGGAACGCTCGCCCGTCAACCAACTAGAAATCCAAACCCTCCTCGCCTCTGCCCTCACGGACAAAATCGATGACCGCGAAGTTTACATGAAAGGCATTCAGTCTTCCTATGAATACGAAGGCGAATCCGAATACGACGTCCATAAACTGCTCGGCGAATAATTAGGATATCGTGTTATAATAAACATGAGCACATATAAACAAAGGATTTTTAATGGAAAACGAACCGCTAATCAATGAAGAAATTGCGCAAAACTCTCCCGCGCTCGATTCAACTGAAAAACAGAGGTCAAAGTCTAAAAATAGCTCCAAAATCGCCATGATAATTCTCGCCGTCCTCGCGACTGCCGGCCTCGGCTTCGGAGTCTATGAATATCTCCAAAACGGCGACAAATCCGCCAAAATTGCTGAACTCACCGCCAAACTCGACCTCATCAAAACGGAAACTGGCACCGAACTCGTCGAAAAAGTCGAAGACGGCGTCGAACGCACCTACGTCGAACCTACTACGACCACCGAAACCGTCGCCACTAAAGACTACATTTACATCGGCGAATGGGGTATCAAAATCAAAATCCCCGAAACACTGAAAAACATCAACTATACTTACAATAGACATATTAACGATACCGACAACTACGGTGGTTCGTTTTACGTTTCGGCGCGCCTCAAAGATGATCCAGTTGACGTCACTGATGGCTCGGCCGACTTTGGTGACATGTATTTTAACTCTGGGCTAGCGGCAATCGGCATCTACCCAGACCCAAATCAATGTAGCAACGCATGGGAAGCCCCCGATACGAAATGCGAAATTACTGTCGTCAGCAGCGAAGGAAATACTCTAGGTATTCGCGTTTCTGGCTCGCAAACTGCCTATTCTGCGGATGAATCTCAACGCGAGTGGGAATCGAAAGCGAGGACTGCAATCATCCAATTCCTTTCCGACCCATCCAACTACTCCGCAATCTAGACGCGAGCGGGGAGGACGTTGCTTCTCGTGCGGGGTCCGGAGCTACGGCGAGGATTAGCGCGCGACACCCGCAACGGCGGGCTGGCGCGACGCGCCCGCACGAAAGCGACTCCGACCGCAAGCGAGCAGTGGTCTATAAATAATAAACGTGGTATAATCATAGATTATGAACGCATCTGAAATCCGTCAAAAATATCTAGAATTTCAAGAATCCAAAGGCCACAAGGTCATCGCTCCGGCGCCTCTCGTTTTGGAAAACGACCCGACCACTCTCTTCACCGGCTCCGGTATGCAGCCACTTCTGCGTTATCTTCTCGGCGAAAAGCACCCCGACGGCACCCGCCTCACGGACTCCCAACCTTGCTTAAGACTCCAAGACATCGAAGACGTTGGCGACCCGCGCCACACCACGGTCTTCGAGATGCTCGGCAACTGGTCGCTTGGCGACTACTTCAAAAAAGAACAGATAGAAAACTACTTTGAATTCTTAACCAAAGTCATCGGCCTCGACCCGGAAAAAATCTTCGTCACTTGCTTCATTGGCTCGGAAAAATACGGCATCCCTAAAGACACGGAAGCCGCGGAAATCTGGCAATCCGTCTTCAAAAAAGCCGGCATCGAAGCCAAAATCGCCGAAATTGACACCGCGGAAAACGGCGACAAACGCGGAATCAAACCCGGCGAACGCATCTTCTTCTACAACGACAAAGAAAACTGGTGGTCTCGCGGCGGCGGCATCGAAACCACGCCCATCGGCGACCCTTGCGGCCCCGACAGTGAAGTCTTCTATGACTTCGGCGAAGACAAACAAGACGTGGAAAAATACGGGAAGTCCCACCCCGCCTCCGACGGCGCCCGCTTCATGGAAATCGGCAACCAAGTTTTCATGCAATACCGCCGCAACGAAGATGGCTCGTTCTCTGAACTCGAACACAAAAACGTCGACTTCGGCGGCGGCCTTGAACGCCTAGCCGCGGCCCAAATGGGCAGCTTCGACGTCTTCAAAACTTCTCTCATGCAGCCCATCATCAAAAAGCTCGAACAACTCTCCGGCAAAACCTACGATTCCAGCACCGACGAAATGCGCATCATCTGCGACCACCTCCGCGGCGCCTACCTGCTTGCCGCCCAAGGCCTCGCACCAAGCAACAAAGCCCAAGGCTACGCCCTCCGCCGCCTCATCCGTCGCGCCATTCTCAAGGCTCTCGACCTCGGCATCGCCCAGGACTTCCTTCGCGACACCATCTCCCCCATCGAAACCGAATACGCCTCCCTCCCCGACTCAATTTTGACCAACCGCGACCACGCTTTGGAGATTTTGGAAAAAGAAGAAAAGGCCTTCAGAAAGACGTTGACCAAAGGCTTAAGAGAACTAGAAAAAATGGTGCGCCCGCACGAAAGCGACTCCGACCGCAAGCGAGCCATCACTGGCTATGACCTCTTCAAGCTCCAAGACACCTACGGCTTCCCCTACGAAATCTCCATCGAAGAAATCTTCCGCCAAAACCTCAAACTCTCCGAAAACTACAAAGCCGAATTCGACGCGGCTCTCCAAGAACAGCGCGAACGCAGTAAAACCGCCTCCAAAGGCATGTTCAAAGGTGGCCTCGAAGACCACGGCGAACAAACCACCAAATATCACACCGCCACTCACCTCTGCCTCGCCGCTCTCCAAAAACACATTTCGAGTGACATCTGCCAAAAAGGTAGCAACATCACCGCCGACCGCATGCGCTTCGACTTCAACGTTGACCACAAACTCACGCCCGAAGAACTCAAAACCGTCGAAGACCAAGTTAACGAATGGATTAAAGCCGACCTTCCCGTCGTCTTCGCCGAATATGACAAAGCTTACGCCAAAAACGTCTTAAAAGCCCACGGCCAATTCTGGGACAAATACCCGGAAAAGCTCAAAGTCTACACCATCGGCGGCGAGAAAGCCCCTATCTCCCGTGAAGTTTGCGGCGGCCCGCACGTTAAGCACACCGGCGTTTTGGGGAGTTTTAAGATAGTCAAAGAAGAGTCTTCAGCGGCCGGAGTCAGGAGAATTAAGGCGGTTTTGGAGGCCGAGTAAACTTCGATTCGGCGGCGTATCGGAGGTTACGACCGAGATCCGGCAAGCGCCTCGCCCGTGACGACGGGCCGAGGCGACTTGCGTCCGACGAAGCGAATGTTTACTCGGCCTCTTTTTTATGCTATAATCATGGCATGAGCTTTTTGAACAACCTTCCGAAGCTACCCGAAAGCTCGCCAAAGCCCGAACCAAAAACGACCTTGCTCGCCCTCGACATCGGGTCGAGTTTCGTCAAATGCGCTTTGGCTTCTCCTGTTGACGGCCAAAAACCCGACAAAGTCCTTAAATTCAAAAAATCTCTCCCCTCCGGAAAACTCAAAGTCCTCGGCTTCTCTCGCGCTTCTCAAGCCCCCGGCAACATGGACTCCGGCGCCATCGCCAACATCTCTGGCGTCGTCGCCGCTTGTGAAACCGCCCTCGCCACGCTCGAAGAACAAACTGGCGAACACGCCAAAGACGTCGTCGTCGGCATCTCCGGCGAACTAGTCAAAAGCCGCACCTCCACCATCCGTTACCGTCGCGATACGCCGGGCAAACCCATCTCCGAAGCCGAACTCGAAGAACTCTTACAAAAAATCGAAAAACGCAACCTCGAAAAACTCCGCACAGAAATCTCGCTCGAACTCTCCAGCTCCGACGTCGACCTCTCGCTCATCAACTCCTCCATCGTCTCTCTCTCAATTGACGGCTACCGCGTCAACAACCCCGTCGGCTTCAAAGGCGCCGAAGTCTTAATCGAATATTACACCGCCTTCGCCCCCGCCGTCGCCGTCTCCGCCATTGAAAAAGTCTGCGCCGAACTTGAACTTGAACTCCTCACGCTTGTCGTCGAACCTTTCGCCCTCTGTCGCGCCTGCCTGGGCGACGACGTCGACGTTGACTTCTCCGCCATCTTGCTCGACGTTGGCGCCGGCAAAACTGGCGTCGCCGTCGTTGACGCTGGCGACATCTGCGGCACCAAAATGTTCAACATCGGCGGCACCTCCTTCACTCGCCAAATCGCCGAATCCTTAAACCTCCCGCCCAAAAAAGCCGAATCCCTCAAGCTCCACCTAGACGACGACTCCAAGCTCTCCGACACCACCATCGCCAAGGCCGAAGGCGCCCTTGACCGCAGCCTCTCCGTCTGGCTCGCCGGCGTCTCCGTCGCCCTCGAAGAATTCAAAAACCTCGAACCCCTCCCTCCGGACATCTTCCTCTCTGGCGGCGGCAGCAAACTTCTTCGCCTTGAAGAACTCCTCGCCACTTCCGACTGGTACGAATCACTCGCCTTCGCCCGCCGCCCGCTCATCCATCTGCTTGACCCCCTCACTATGCCAGATTTCGTCTGGCCCGACAGCATCAAAACCGAAGACATCGACGCTTGCTTCATCACCTGCCTCGGTCTGCTTCGCGTCGCCGTCGACACCCTTCTCGCCTCGCCCGACAAAGCTGGCCTAAAGGCCAAACTCTCAAAACTCTTAAGCCACTAAAGCGGCCTATTAGAGCGCGTGTCCGATTTGCGCAAAAATTAGCGCTCTACCTCTGTTATTTTACCGCTTTCAAGCGCGCCCAAATTATACCTCCCAAAACTCAGCCGGTGCAACTTCGCCACCTCGTACCCCAGCGCCTCAAACGTCCGCCGAATCTGCCGATTCCGCCCCTCGCTCATCGTCACCTCAAAACCAAACCGATCCCCCTCGCGCAGCCTCTCAAGCCCCAACTTCGACACGCCGTCCTCCAGCTTCACCCCAAAATCAGAAATCATCTGCTGGTGCAGTGGCGCCAGCTCGCGATTCAGCTCCACATGATACACCTTCGTCTTCAAAAACTTCGGATGCGTCATCTGATACGCAAAATCCCCGTCGTCCGTAAACAAAATCAGCCCCGACGAATCCTTATCCAGCCTCCCCACGGTCTTCAACTTCCGGTACTTCTCCGGCAAAAGCTCATAAACCGTCGGCGTCTCCCCCTGCCGCTTCCGCGAACAAACATACCCCACCGGCTTATTCATCATAATATATATATAATCATGTGAAAACCCCACCTCTTCATCACCAAGTCGCACGCGCGACTCTTCAGAAATCCTCATCCCCAACTCGGCTGGCTTCTCATCCACCAAAACTTTCCCGTCAACAATCAAATCGTCTGCCTCGCGACGAGAAATTCCGAGCCGCTCCGCTAAAAACTTATTGAGCCGGAGCTGCTGGGGCTGCTGGCGCAACCGGGGCTGCGGGTTGGGCAGGGGCGACCGGCTGGACTGGTTGTTGAACTGGTTGAACTGGTTGGACATTAGGATCTCCTTGTGGTTGTGGCATCGGCGCAGGAGCAACAGGCGCAGCTGGCGCAGGAGCAACAGGCGTAGCTGGCGCAACGGGAACAGCTGGCGCTGGCGCGGCGGGGGCTTCTGGCGCAGGGGCAGAAACTGGCGCAGGCGCGACTGGTGCTGGCTCATCAGGCGCCGCTACCGGTTGCGGCGTTGGCATCTGCTGATCCGCCGGTACGGCCGGCGGCGTCGGCATGGCCGGAGCTGGCGCCCCCGCCGCGCCACCCAACACCTCGTGCACCGCTGCAATCACATCCTCAATCCCCACCTGGCTCTTCACCAGATATTTATCCGCACCAAGATTCTCACCTCGCTTCCGCTGGTCATCGCTGGAAAGCGCCGTCATCATAATCACCTTAATATCTTTCGTCTCTGGCGTTGACCGCAAAATATCAAGCATATCAAACCCAGAAATCTTCGGCATCATCACGTCAGAAATCACAAGATCCGGCCGCTCCTTCACAGCAATCGCCAGCGCTTCCTCACCATCACCGGCAGAAACCACTTCATAACCTTCGGCGGTTAACCGAATTGAATATATCTCACGCAGACTTTGGTCATCTTCGACCACCATTATTTTTGTCATGAGTTATTTTTCCTCCATTTTCTTTATTGTATTATATTTTGACCATTTTGTATAGGTTGCGGAGCCACCGGTTGCGCACTTTGTACCGGTTGCGCACTTTGCGCTTGCTGCGGCATACTCTGCATTGGCTGTAAAGTCGGTGCCACGCCCGCTGTCGGCATCACCGGTTGTTGATAAACTGGCGTCTGAACTTGCTGCATCATCGAATTCGGCACTACCATCGGCGGCACTTGTTGCACTACCGGAGCCGTCGGAGCTACCGGTGCCACCGGCTGCTGTACTGGTTGCGCCGCTGGCGCGGCCGTCAATACTGATGGATCAAAACTCGGCACTGTGTTAAACACCGGCGCCCCCACGCTCGTCTGCGTCGCATTCTTCGTCATATCTTGCTCCGCAAAGGCCTGCACTGCTCTCTGGTTTTGCTCGGCAATCTGCCGCTTCTCAAACTCATCCGAAGTTAGTCTCGGCAGGGAAACATAAAACGTCGAACCTTCCCCAAACGCGCTTTCGGCCCACACCCGCCCCGCCATCGCCTCCACGCGCGCCTTCACGAGATACAGCCCCAGCCCTGTTCCGCCCACCGTCCGCGTCTGCGAATTGTCCGCGCGATAAAACTTCTGAAACACATGTTGCAAATCTTCCGCCGCAATCCCAATCCCCGTATCGGTCACATTAATCAGCGCCCGGTCGCCGTCCCCCTGCACATTCACCCACACCGCGCCCCCCTCCGGCGTATATTTAATCGCATTCTCAATCAGGTTCGCCAAAATCTCACCGAGAAAATCCACATCCGCAAAAGTATAAACCACCTGCTCGACCGCTCGCCCCCCGCCCGTAAACCGCTGGCTCTTGCTCGACTCCGCCCCAAAGCTATAACTAATATTCTTCTCCCTAAACTTCGGAATATACTCGTCCGCAAACTTCTTCACAAAACCGGTCAGCTCCAGCGGCACATTGTGCGCATGAATCCGCTTATCGTCCAGCTTCGTCACGTCCAACAAATCGCGGAATAAATTCCCCAAATGTTGCGACGCATTATGCGCCGACTCAAGATATTGCCGCGCCCGCGCATCAATCGTCGCCGTTTGTGGATTCAGTGCCAGGCCCAAATACCCCTCAATAGAAGCCACCGGCGTCCGCATCTCGTGCGAGGCTGTAGAAATAAACTCCGTCTGCGCCCCCTCTTCCTCTAGTTCCTTCGCAATATTCCTAAACGTAATAATCCGGTCGCTTCGCGCATCGCCCGACGGTGTTAGCCGGAGCGCAATCGGCGTCTTCTTCTCGCTCTGCTTCGCAATCAACACAAACTCGCGCGACTCAAACGCTTGGTTCGTCTTCACCGCATTCAAAAACTCATTATTATTATCATCCACCTTCTCGCCATCCACTTTCTCAAACTTCATCACCAGCGAATAGTCAAGATTTACGGCATTATCTGCCTTCTCACAACCAGTCATCTCCACCGCCGCGGGATTTATAAACTTAATCACGCCGTCTTTATTCACAATCAAAATCCCGTCCTGAATGGTTTTCAGGGCAAGCTCAGCCAACCTTCCCGCATCAACGGGAGTGGCCGGGGCTACGCCAGTGGCCGCTGAGCCAATGGGCGCAGATTGTTTCTTTCCAAAATTAAAAATGCCCACATATTTATTTTAACACAACCATTAAAAAATGTGCTATTATTTTTATATATGAACAAAGAAACTATTTATATTGAACCTAGTGACGACATTACAGACATCTTGTCGCGGCTCAAGGCCTCCGAAAAAAAGATCATCGCCCTTGTTCCGCCGAAAAAACCCACCGTACTTTTGAGCGCGGTCAACATCAAACTCATCGCCCGCACCGCCAAGGCCGAAAAAAAGGCCGTGGTCTTAGTTTCCACGGACGACTCGTTAATTAAACTCGCCATGACTGCCGACCTCCCCGTCGCCCCGTCCTTGAAATCCCGCCCCGTCATGCCTTCCGAAGCCGAAGAAAATAAATCAGAAAAAGCAGAACCGGAACCAGAAACTCCCAAAGAAGAAGATAAATCAGAACCGGAAGAAACCGAAGAATCAGACGAACCAGAAGAACCAGAAAAAGAACCGGAACCAGAGAAAGAATCGGAAGCAGAACCGGAAAAAACTCCAGAAAAAGAAAAGAAAGAAAAGAAAGAAAAACCCAAAAAAGAACATTCTAACCCCGTCGTTGCCTTCCTCGCCACGCATAAACCCCTCGTCATCATCGGCTCGGTCTTACTGGTCGGCATCGCCGTGTTCTTGGTTTGGGCCTTCACCATCGCCCCGCGCGTTGAAGTCGCCGTCTCTGTCCGCACCAGCTCCGCCAACTTCTCCGAAAACGTCATTTTGACCAAACAAGCCGCCGAAGACGATTCCTCCTCCGGCAAATTCTCCCTCCACGAAGAAAAGCTCGAAAAAGACCAAACCATCAAATTCACCGCCACCGGCAAAAAAGACATGGGCGAATCCGCCTCCGGCTCCCTCATCGCCTACGCCTACTTCAATGACAAAGGCTCCATCACCATCCCCGCCGGCACCACTTTCACGCTCGGCACTTTCCAATACACCTCCACCGCCGAGGCCTCGCTCGTCCTCTCCAGCACCAACAACGGCACCCTAAAAACCTCTTGCGATAATTACGACGACCAATCCTTCGACCTCCGTGGTGACGGCTGTCAGGTCAGCACCACCGTCAGCATCAAGGCTGTCGCCGCCGGCGAAGATTACAACGTCGCCGCCGACACCGCCGGCTGGACTTCTTCCGCCACCGGCGTCACCGTTTATAACCACGAAGCCATCACTGGCGGCACTTCCCGCATCGTCACCGTCGTTAACCAGTCCGACGTTGACCTTACTCTCGAAAAACTCAAGAGCGAAGCCACGACCGACGACCAGTCCGAACTCTATTCAAAGCTCTCCTCCACCGTCATGCCCATCGACGCCAGCTACAAAGTCGCCACCACCGACCCCAAGGTCACGCCCGCCGTCGGTGAAGAAGTCAAAGACGGCGTGGTTCCGGAAATCTCCACCAAAACCACTTACACCGTCTTCAGCGTTGACCGCGTTCGCCTTGAAGAATTCATCAAAAACAAGGCCACGATAGAAGAAGGCAAACGTCTTTACTCCATCGGCGAACCTTTCATCGAATACTTCACTGAAAGCTCCGACGGTAACTACACCGCCAAGCTAAAAACCACTTACAAGGTCGGCCCCGAAATCAGCGAAACCGAAATCCTCGAAAAAATCCGTGGCGAAAAAATTGGCCGCATCGAGCCAATCCTGAAAGACGCCTTCTCCGGCATCTCCAGTGTCAAGACCGAAAAATCCTACTTCTGGGTCAACTCCGTCCCGTCCGACGAAAACAAAGTCAAAATCGAACTAACCGTTGAAGAATAATTTATCACTGGAGGTGTTATGAAGTTACTAGCTTTAGACGTTGGAGAAAAACGCATCGGTGTCGCCAAGGCCGACACCAGCGTCAAAATCGCCGTTCCGTCCGGCATGGTCGCTGTTGACGGCCAAGAAATCCCCAACCTCGTCAAACTCTGTAAACTCCAAAACACCGACGTCGTTGTTGTCGGCATGCCCCGCAACCTCCAGGGCCAGCTCACTAAACAAAGCGACTACGTCAAAACTTTCGTCAAAAGTCTTAATAAAGCCCTCCTCGCCGCAAAACCCAACAACAAGACCATCAAAATCTTCTTCCAAGACGAATCTTTAACCACCGTCCAGGCTCGCCAAAACTTAAAGGCTAAAAACCCCAGCAAGTCCACCGGCGAACTCGACGCCGAAGCCGCCACTCTAATTTTGCAAGATTTCCTCGAAAACCTCTCGCGCCGCCTCGCGGAAAAACAACCCGCTCCCGCTTCCGTTAAACCAGCTCCCGCTAAACCCGCTCCGGCCGCAGAACCACCCACCCCCGTCGCCCCCGAATCTGCTCCCCCCGCCCCGGCGGGAATCGCCATCAAACCTGCGCCAGAAGCTCCCGCCCCGCTTAAGCCCCGCTTCAAAACCGCCAAACAAAACTCCGCTCGCAAATGGCTCATCTTGCGCATCGCCATCATCACCGTCGCTGCGCTCGGCCTCATCTACCTCGGCCTATCACTCTGGTACAACACTTCCATCTCTCCCGTCGTCACCACCGACCAATGCTCCAGCCTCGGCCAAGCCACCGACCCCGACCCCTGCGCCTCCGTCCAATTCGCGGTCGAAGAAGGCGCCACCGTCTCCGCCATCGCCGACTCCCTCAAGCAAGCCGGCCTCATCAGAAGCCCCCTCGCCTTCAAAATCTACGCCAAACTTTCCGGCAAAAGCGGTGACCTTAAAGCGGGGAACTACCAGCTCTCTCCCTCCATGTCTGTTGAAAAAATCTACGGAAAACTCATTGATGGCACCAACGACGCCGTCGTCTTCCGCTTCACCGCTCTACCCGGCGAAACCCTAAACGATATCAAAAAACGCCTCCTCGGCATCGGCTACACCTCCGAAGAAATCGACGCCGCCTTCACTAAAACCTACAACCACCCCGTCCTCGCCGACAAACCCGCCACCGCCTCTCTTGAAGGCTATCTCTTCGGCGAAACTTACGAATTTTACCAAACCGACTCCGTGGAAACCATCGTCGTCCGCATGCTCGACGAACTCTACACCGTCGTCGAAAAGAACAATCTCCGCCAAAAGTTCAACAACATGGGCTACACCCTTTACGAAGGCATCACTCTCGCCAGCATCGTCCAAAAAGAAGCTGGCACCATGAGCAAAGACGACCAAAAAATCGTCGCCCAAATCTTCTGGACACGGCTCTCAAGCGGCATCGCCCTCGGCTCCGACGTCACCGCCACTTACGCCGCTAACCTCCTCGACCCCGAACGCCAAACTTACACCGACAACGCCTCCGTCCTCGCCATCGACTCGCCCTACAACACCCGTCGCTACGCCGGCCTCCCCCCTGGGCCAATCTCTAACCCCGGCGCCCTCGTCCTCATCTCCACCGCCAACCCCGCTGATACTTCTTACCTTTACTTCTTGACAGGAGACGACGGTTTGATGTATTATAGTAACACAGAGGCTGAACACCTTCAGAACCGCGACCAACATTGTCAGAACCTCTGTAACACTCAGTTATGAAAACCAAGAAATCTTCAAATTCCACTAAATCCCCGTTCCTGCGAACGCTCGGCTACCTTTTTGCCGCCGCCGTCATTCTCTTAACGGCCTATTTCGGCTCTAAAAACAAAACCGCCGAAAAAGACGGCGTCCCCATCATGGCCGCCATCGCCGAAAACAACTACTCCGTCTCTGTTGACCAACTTTCCCAGCTTTACATCGTCGCCGAAATCGCCGACAACGTCTCCCTCCCGTCCTTCAGCTACCTCAACATGGACTACATCACCGCCTCTGTCCAATACACCATCAATCAAAGCACTCCGGCCAAAATTGAAAAAATGAACATCGTTGACACCTCTTCTCTCGCGAAGGGCGTCATTGAATATGAAGTCGCCGCCGGTGAATCCATGGAATCTATCGCCGCCGCTTTCGGTCTCACCACCGACCAAATCCGCTGGTCAAACGGCCTTAAAACCACCGACCTCTCCGCCGGCCAAACCCTCTACCTCCCCAGCGTCTCCGGCATCGTTTACACCATCAAAGACGGCGACACCACCGCCTCCATCGCCGAAAAATACGGCTCCTCCGCCGCCGAGATTGAAGACAAAAACAACCTCGCCTCCCGCGGCGTTGTCTCTGGCACCCATATCGTCATCCCTGGCGGCATCGTTCCGGAAACCGAACGCCCAGAATACGTCGCCCCCGCTCCCGTCACCACCACCACGACCTACACTTACTACGGTTACCTTTACAACACCGGCTCAAACCCCATGCCGTGGGGCTGGTGTACTTGGTGGGCTTGGCAACGCCGCAACGAACTCGGCCGCACCCTCCCCGGCGGCCTCGGCAACGCCCGCAACTGGGCTTGGCAACTCGCCAACGCCGGTTACGCCGTCGACAAAACCCCTGAACCTGGCGCCGTCTTCGTCTCCACTGGTGGCTATTACGGCCACGTTGGCGTCGTCGAAGCCGTCAACGACGACGGCACCCTCTCCGTCAGCGACATGAACTACGCCGGCAACTTCGGCCGCGTCACTTACCGCACCGTCCAATACTCCGAATGGGCTTACTGGCAATTCGTCCACTAACAACAAACGCCGCTATCTTGCTTATTGTAATAATTTATGGTATAATAGAGATATGTTTGTTGACACCGCGAAAGTAAAGTTAAAAGCCGGCAAAGGCGGCGATGGCGCCGTCTCTTTCCGCCATGAAATCTACATCCCGAAAGGTGGCCCCGACGGGGGTGACGGTGGCAAAGGCGGCTCCATCATCTTCCGCGCCGACAAAGACACCAACACTCTCTTAAGCTTCCGCTTCACGCCCGAACTCAAGGCCGAAGACGGCAAAAACGGCTCCGGCACCCGCTCTGCCGGCCGCTCCGGCAAAGACCTCATCGTTGAAGTCCCAATCGGCACCGTCGTCAAACAGGATGGCAAAATAATTGCCGATTTAACTCACGACCAAGAAGAAGCGGTTATCGCTCGCGGTGGCGACGGCGGCTTCGGCAACGCCCACTTCAAATCGAGCGTCCGCCAAGCTCCGCTAATCGCCGAAGTCGGCGAACCCGGCGAAGAATTTGAAGCCGAACTCGAACTCAAGCTCCTCGCCGACGTCGGCCTCGTCGGCTTGCCCAACGCCGGCAAATCCACCTTCCTCTCCGTCGTCACCAGCGCCAAACCCGAAATCGCCGACTACCCCTTCACCACCCTCACGCCTAACCTCGGCGTCGCCACTATCGACGACCGCGACCTCCTCATCGCCGACATCCCCGGCCTCATTGAAGGCGCCGCGGAAGGCAAAGGTCTCGGCCACGCCTTCCTCCGCCACATCGACCGCACCGCAGTCCTCCTCCACCTCGTCGATGTCTATAACGACGACGCCGGCAAGGCCTACCAAACCATCCGCCACGAACTCGAAAAATACTCCGACTTAAAATCCCGCCCCGAAATCGTCGCCCTGACCAAATGCGAAGGCCTCGACCCCGACCTCATCGAAATGCAAAAACAAAGCATCCTCGTCAAAAATCCACATGCTCGCATTTTTGCTATCTCCTCCTCCGCCCACCAGGGAATTGAAGAATTATTGAGGGGGCTTCGGGCTCTCATTTTGAAACATTCCGCAGGAGCCGACAGTCAAAATCATCAACGTTCACGAACCGAGACACGGAACTGTAATTCCGGCGCAGGTTCGCCTGAACGTTGTGATTTTGACAATCGCGCGACGAGGACGTTGAAAAATGATGAGCTCGAAGCCTCAAGTGAAGTGCCCACTATCACTCTTCCCAAATCCGCCGCCAAATCCACTTGGCATATCGAAAAACAAGAAACCGAAGACGGCACTAAATTTGTCGTCACGGGCGCCAAAATCGAAAAATTCGCCCGCCGCACGGACTTCAATAACTACGCCTCCGTCAACCGCCTCCGCGACATCTTGAAAAAACTCGGCATCCGCGCCGAACTCACTTCCCAGGGCGCCGTCGCCGACTCAATCATCTCTATCGCCGGCCACGACTTCACCCTCGTCGAAGACTGGTAAGCGGAAAGCGAGAGAGTCCTTTGGGGGACTAAAGACACGGCCTGAGCGGCCAGCGAAAGAACAACGGACGATAGTCCGTTGTCTTTCGCGAGGAGCGGGCCCCCAAAGGGCTCTCTCGCCTTCCGCTTAAAAAACTCTTGACAAAAGCACAAGCACTTATTAAAATAAAAATAAGCTGATACGCTTCACGGGGTTCCACTGACAAGCTTAGTGGAGTGTGGAGACTACATTAAAACAAAAACAGCGGATTAAAACAAACCAATGTGCCCCAGGGTGGGCGCGCATCAGCGGGAGGCCGGCTCAGCCAGCCTCCCATTTTGTCGCTCCCAAAACCCCCGAAGCCGCAAAAAACTTCCCCACAACAAACCTTTTATGCTATACTTAATACAATGGAACCACAAGTGGAGATGCCAGAAAAGAAAAAACTCAACAAGGTCTTGCTTCTTGCCATCATTTTCATCGTCCTCGGCTTGGCCGGCTTCGCCGTCTTCTGGTTCTTCCTCCGCGAAACTCCCGCCCCGCTCATCACGCTTGAAAACGGAAAAATGTACCCCGCCTTCTCCACCGAAACCTCCAGCTACACCGTCTACACTCAAGAATCCTCCCTTTCTTTCTCTTGCTCCGGCGAAGGCCAAATTACCGGCTGCGACGCCCCCGTCGCCCTCTCGGTCGGCTCCGCCACCCACCAAATCACCATCGGCGACCATTCCTACTCTTTCGCCATCACCCGCCTCGACGCTTCCGCCACCACCTTAAAAATCAAATCCGTCCGCGGCGTCCCGACCGCCTGGGTTCAGTCTGCCGACCTCACCGTCGCCGTAGAAAACTCCGGCTCGGTCAAAGAACTTGAATATTCTTTTGACGGCGGCAAATCCTGGCGCACTTCCAGCACCGCCACCATCACCGAAAACGGCACCTACAAAATCCTCGCCCGCGACTACTTCGGCTTCCTCTCCGACACTAAAACCGTTAAGGTCGAAAAAGTCGATTCAACCCCTCCCGTCATCGACATCTCAAAAGAACAAACCGAAGCTTCCGGCTCCACCCCCGCCCAGGCCACCCTCACCGCCGTCGCCACCGATGAACTCTCCGGAATCAAAAGCCTCGAATGGAACACCGGCGCCACCACCGAATCCATCACCGTCCACACCGGCGGCACTTACACCATCACGGTCACCGACCGCGCCGGCAACTCCGCCAAAAAATCCACCACCATCACCTTCAAGGACGCCGAAAAATCCGACTCCTCCCTCCCCGACACTTCTTCTGGTGGCTCCTCTTCTGGCAGCAAAACCACTCCTACTCCCACCCCTACGCCTACCCCAACTCCAACCCCCGCTCCCACTCCCGCCCCCACAACTTACACTTTCGTCGTCCAATTCCTCGGCAACGGCGCCACCGCCAGCGCCCCCTCCACCACTTGCACCACCACCGGCTCCTCTTGTGTCGTCCGTACCGCCGGCATCCTTCGCTCCGGCTTTGAAATCCTCGGCTGGTCCACCAACCCCAACGCCACCGTCGCGGAATATGCCATGAATTCCGACCTCTCCGTCTCCGGCAACCTCCAACTTTACGCCATCACCAGAAAAACCGTCTCCGCCACCTTCACGCTCCGCGACGAAGCCGCCGCCACCCTCTCCGCTCCCTCCGCCGCTTGTATCATCTACAACTCCGCCAGCTCTTGCGCCATCACCGCCCCCGCCCTCACCGCCAAATCCGGCTACACCGCTCTCGGCTGGTCTGCCTCCGCCTCCTCCTCCGCCACCGCCTATGCTTCCGGCGCCATCATCACCCTCACCGACAACTCCGAATTCTTCTCCAACACTCACGTCTCCTCCCCGCTCTCGGCCAGCTTCATCATCTCCGACTCTGCCGCCGCCACCAAATCCGGCGGCATAGAAACCTGCTACCTTTACAACGGCGCCACTTCCTGCACGCTCAAGGCCCCCACCCTCACCGCCAAAACGGATTACGCCGTTGACGGTTGGCGCGACCCCGAACACGACAAAACTCTCGCTTCCGGTGAAAGCTTCCTCGTCTCCGCCTCCACCTCCGGCCGCACTTACTACGCCATCACTCGCTCCACCCTCATCTACTCCGCCACCTTCAACCTCCAAGACCCCGCCCACCTCTCCACCTCCAGCACCTCCGTCACCTGTGTTCCTGAAGGCGGCGCCTGCACCGTCACCGTCCCCACCCTCACCGCCACCGACTCCGCCTACGAAGCTTTCGGCTGGTCCACCAACTCCTCTGCCACTTCCGCCGACAGCCTCGGCACCACCCTCACCCTCACCGCCTCCACTAGTGGCGCCTCCTACTACTCCGTCTCCCGCCGCAAGACTCCCCTCACTGCCACCTTCAACCTCCAAGACTCCGCCCACCTCTCCGCCTCCTCCCTCGCCCCTACTTGCT
>CAYODV010000002.1:0-38887 GCA_964402915.1 uncultured Candidatus Saccharibacteria bacterium | reverse complement strand
CGACGACGCCGACCAGCCCGTCCACGAAGCCGTGGTCAAAGACCGCATCCACATCTCCCGCGAGGGCATCTTCGTCATCGTCCTCACCATGAGCAAAAAAACCGGCCGCCTCGTCAAAACCCCTGACATCGTCTCGCGCGCCTTCATCTACCTCGACAACTCGGAAGAACTCATCGGCAAAATCCGCCACTACCTCCGCGCCAAAACCGACAAGTCCATCTCCACCGACCCCGAACTCAAGGTCTTAAAAGAAGAAATCAAAGAAGACATCACCCACATCCTTTACGACGCCACCGGCCACACCCCCATCGTCATCCCAGTCATAAATAAAGTTTAGTTTTTATCGCGCTTGTGGTATAATGTGTATAATTAAACAAGGAAATAACTGCGATGCAAAACACTCCTCCGTCTGGCACGCCTCCTGACGCGCCTGGCGGCAACACCACTTCGTCAAACGTCACCCACCTTGGCGCCACAACCCTGGCGGAAACCACCGTCACCGACGGCCAAACTTACTCCTCCATCACCGGCGGAGAAAACGCCCTCCTCGTCACTGGTGGCGACATCACCATAAACGGCGTCACCGTCACCAAATCCGGTGACGAATCTTCGGAAAACTCTGACTTTTACGGCACCAACGCCGCTGTCCTCGCGACCGGCGGTAGCATCATCCTTAACGGCGGCTCCATCACGACCGACGGCGCCCACGCCAACGCCCTCTTCGCTTACGGCGAAGGTTCCGTCAACGCCAAAAATCTCACCATCAAAACCTCCGGCAACAACTCCGGTGGCGTCATGGTTACCGGCGGCGGCACACTCCTCGCGACTGACGTAACCGTCAGCACTTCCGGCAACTCTTCCGCAGCTATCCGCTCCGACCGTGGCGGTGGCACCATGACCATCGATGGCGGCTCCTACTCAACTTCCGGCGTCGGCTCTCCGGCCATCTACTCAACCGCCAACATCACCGCCTCTAACGCCGAGCTCATCTCGACCGCTTCCGAAGGCATTGTTGTCGAAGGCTTCAACTCCGTCGCCCTCTACGAATCGACCCTCACCGACACTAACAACACCTTAAACGGCAACTCGGAAACTTACAAAAACATCTTCATTTACCAAAGCATGTCTGGCGACGCCGAAGAAGGCACCGGTAGTTTCTACTCCAAAGGCTCCACCATCACAACCAACCAGGGCGACACTTTCTTCGTCACCAACACCAAAGCCTCAATCAACCTGGAAAGCAACCGCATCGTCAACAACGACATGAACGGCGCCTTCCTGCGCGCCCAGGCCGGCAAATGGGGAAGCGCCGGTAGCAACGGTGGTCAAGTCGAGCTCGTCCTCGCCAACCAAGTTGTCGAAGGTGACCTTGTCCTCGACAACCTCTCAACGCTCTACTTCACCCTCAGTAACACCAGCTACTACATGGGCATCATCAACGGCGCCAACTCCGCCCAGAATGTTTCGGTCACACTCGACGACACTTCCCAAATCGTCCTCGCCGGCGACTCCTACGTCAGCGCACTCACGAACACCGACACCACCAACCAAAACATCTACAGTAACGGCTACAAGCTTTACGTCGCGGGCGAAGAAGTCGCCATCAACGGCAGCGCGGCTCCGACCGCGCCCGAAGTCACCACCGACTCCGAACCAGAACAAACCGACGGCGCCGCAACCGACAAATCTTCCTCCGCCACCACCTGCAAAGAAACATTCTTCACCGACTGCAGCGGCAACGTAAAACTCCCCATCCTCGTCGGTGGCATCGCCATCCTTGTCATCATCCTCGCCATCGTCGCCTTCGTTCTCCACGGCAAGAAGAAAAAAGGCCCGAAAGCTCCCAAGAATCCTGACGCTCCGATGGGTGGCCCCAGCATGGTTCCTCCCGCTCCCGAAGGCGAACGCCCAGACTTCTCCGCGTTTGACGACGGCCCCGTCGCTCAACCGCAGACCCCTCAAACGCCAACTCCGCCACAAGAGCAAAATAGCGTTGGGCAAAACCTAGAAGGCTTTCCGAAACAATAAAGAGCCGAAACCAACAGTAAAAATAACCTTGATACGGATTTTTCTGCGTAGAGCTTGCTGCAAGCAAAAAATCCGCCTATTAAGGTTATTTTTACGATTGCAGTGAGGCTCCCGTTGAGGAAAGACTTACTAGGTTTTGCATATTATGTTATAATAGCTTTACCCCCGGATGGCGGAATTGGCAGACGCGCTAGCTTCAGGTGCTAGTCCGATTAGTCGGGTGCAGGTTCAACCCCTGTTCCGGGGACCAAGATTACGCTTATTAAGAATCGCCTTGCTTAATTGCGAGGTGATTTTTTTGGCATAAAATAACCATAAAAACCTTGACAAGTAAAAACCATTAGCGTAAAATAAAGCTACAAAGGTCAATTATTAACAATAAAAAGGACTAATAAAACTATGTCTAAAAAACTTATTGCCGGCGCCGGCGTCGTCGCTTCTTTAGCGGTCGCTCTCGCCCCGCTCGCAACCTTCGCTGCGGATGCTACCTACAACTCCGATGAACACACGGATACCTTAAACGTCACCGTTCTCCCTACCTGTGCTTTCGGTGCCGCTAATGCCAACCCAGTTGTTACCGGCGTTGCTCATAACGCCGCTTCCGCTACGCCACTAGACAACAGCACGAACGCCGCAAGCTGGACGGCGGCCGACACTGATAATCTCGGTATGACTCCGGACGCTGCTGAGCAAACCGAGCATAAAGGTACAGACGTAGCTGCTTACAGCATCTACGCTGGTACCGCCGACGCTAACATGGGCACTACCACCCTCACTGTTGTCTGCAACCAAGGCAACGGCTACAAGATCTTCGTTGAAGCTGAAAATCTCGAAGAGACCGGTGGTGACACAATCGATATCATTGCTTCTCCAACCGCATCTACGACTGGTTACAACATTACAACCACCGCTGCAACTGGCGCAACTGGTGCCAATGTCACTTCCACGACTAAAACCGCTGCCGTCACCAAGAATGCAGCCTCTGAAGCCACTGGCGATGCCCACACCTTTACCTATGGTATCGGTGTTGCTCCTGGCACGACCGCTGGCACCTACACTGGGGATGTGGTCTATACTCTCGTCCAACAACTTGGCGCCTAATTTAGCCTAAGGCAATTAGTTAGCTCCTCCAGACAACCGGAGGAGCTTTCTTTTAAAATTCATTACATAGGATTAATTCGCGTCAAAACCTCTCCGAAACGAATTTGCGGCCACAGCATTCTGGCAAATAAATCACTCTTGAACAAAAATATGTATAAACTTGACTTATTTTAAAACTTCATATATAATGGGAGCATGATACATAATTTTTCAGCTAAAAACTTTTACTCAATAGACGAAAAAATAGACGTCAACCTTGTCGCTAAAGAGAAGGGCATAACTAGAACCGAGCTCTATGCCGATTCCGCACTCGGGAAAAAAGTGACGAAGCTTGCCTTTATTGGTGGCGCCAATGGTTCAGGAAAATCAAACATTATGCGCGTCCTCGCCTTTACTAAATATCTCGTCGGATCTGGAGAAGATACCGATGACGATATTCCTTTTGTCCAGTTTGTCCCTAATTTTCGTAAAAAACCGCAAATACCTACAGAAATATCAGTAGACTTTTCAATTGATAACTCTCGGATTTATACATTAAAGTTTTCGTTGATCCCAGAGCGCATTCTTGAAGAGGAGCTCACCGTCTCCGAGTTCATCTCTGAACGATCATCTTCGCGTCGAATTTATTTGCGAAAGTGGAATAAGGAGAGTTCCGCGTACAAACTTATCCTCTCTGATGAAGCTTCAATATTGAAATCGATATCAGAATTGCCGAGGATTCTCTCGACTGGGAAAAACCAGCGGAAGACCGTAATTTGTCTATTCTCCGACATTGATTCTGTAGAAAGCATATTGCGCAAAATTAAGGAATTTTGGCAAAATGTTCAGACGAATATCGTCGCTTTCGGTAGCGTAGAAGCAGAAGGCTCCGCTTCTACCCTTGCTGGAGCCGCTCTTAAGGAAATGGTCGAAAAAACTTCTTGTTCAAATCTCTGCGACGAAATGATGAAAAAAATCGATATTGGCTTTTCAAAAATTGAAGAAGCCAAAACGGAAGACGATGATCATCAGAAATTCTATGTTATTCGTCATAAATTTGGAGGCTATAGTTTTCGACTTGCTCCATTCCAAGAGTCAACCGGCACAAACCGCATAAGCTATTTAATTTCGCGAATTTCTAAAGCTCTTTCCGTCGAGAATGGCGTAGCAATTGTCGACGATTTCGACGCTTTTGTCCACCCAGATGTCTACGAAAAACTCATCTCTTACTTTACTTCTCTTGAGAAGAATATAAAAGGAACACAACTTATCTTTAGTTCCCACAACTACACAACGCTAAACCTTCTCGATAAACAGCAAATTATCTTAGTCGAAAGGAACGAGATGGGCGCGACCGAAACTTTCCGCCTTGACGAAGTTAACGGCGTCCGTGCGGATGATAACTTCTACGCTAAATATATGGCCGGTGTCTATGGTGGCACGCCGAGGATTTCCTGATGCAAAATCGTGGAATCTATCACGCAGCCGGGCTTTCTTATGAAGGATCTCGCGACCAAGGCTTTGGCGAACACCTTGTCGAACTTTACGGAAATTCTCGCCGGCCGATAAAGCCATATAACGCTGGTGGTGGCAGTCCCTTGGAGCAGGTTAAAAACACGCACAAATACCAGAAATTTAACGGTTGCGAAAAAGTTTATGTTGTACATGACGGCGACCGAAGAGAGACGGCTGAAGCTCTTGAGCTGGCAGACAAATACGGCTACGAAACAATTTTAGCACACCGCACAATCGAGGATGAACTATTAAGGATTCTCCCAAACGTAACGGTCAAACAGAGGTCAAAAGCAGCTAGAACCACTGACGCTGCCAAGGAAGTTTTTATGGAAGTCTGTAAGCTTGATAGCATAAACGGCGCTGTTGATTGGAAGAAATATTTCCCCAAGAGCCTCCTAGATAAGGCTCGTGAAACTAGCTCTTGGCTTGATCAATTTATTAGTGCAATTGAAGGATAGCCACTACTATACATGACCTTGTGTCTGTGATAAAATAGACGCATCACAGGAGGTATTTTGGAAGAAAAACTGTATTTTCGACCCGCCGATTACGGCAAGGGCCTTAAAAGCAAATCTAAAAAACAAAAACAATCGGAAAAAGTTCGAGGCGACACGGATGGCAATGGCGGGAACCATCGTCTCCGTAACTTCATTATTTTTACGCTTGTTCTCGCGCTTATAATTGTCGTAATCCTCTGGCTTCTCCGCGGAAAAACCACTACGTCCGGCCAGTATCCCGAGAACGTCAAGAACGAATCACTCGCCTGCGAGTCAAAAACTATCATCTACGAGAAAACCAACAGTGTAAACTCCGACGACAAAGACCTCAAAATTAGCATGGTCTTCGCCGGTAAAGAATCCTTAAGCTCCGCCAGCCTCAAATATACGCTGCGCTTCCAATCTTACGAAGCAGCACATAGTGCCGAGGCGATTTCTCATGCTCAGTTTAACCTTGCCCTCCAAGCTCTCGGCTATGATGCCTCAAAGTTCAACAACAAGTTCTCTATTCTCGACAACGAACTCGTCATCACCTTAAGCCTCAGCAGTGACAAAAGCCTCGACGACACCACCCGTAGCTATTTTCTCGTTGATTACATTAAGGACGACCAGCTCCCAAAGACTCTCGCAGAATATAAGTCCAACTACGAGAAGCAGGGCTTCTCCTGCACCTCAACCATCGACCAATAACAATAAAATGGAGACAATATGACAAAACTCACCACCAAACTCAAAACCCTCGCTCTATCTATCGCTACTGCGATTCTCGCGCTCTTTACTACCGCTCCCGTAAGTGCCATCGGCCAATTTGCCATCTCGCCCATGTATCAACAAATCACCCTCACCCCAGGAGAAACTTACACCGGCAACTTCGAAGTCATTAACCCCGGAGACAATACCATCGACTTCCGCTACACTGTTCGTATTGAACCGTTTTCCGTTGAAGGCTTAGACGACCTCAGCTTTACGGCCAACGGTAGTTATAACCAAATTGTCGACTGGATTGAACTTTCCCGCGAAGAAGGGATTATCTCCCCGAACCAGACCGAAGAAGTCCGCTTTTATATCCATGTTCCCGAAGACGCTCCGGCTGGCGGGCAATATGCTGCCATTATGGTTACTTCTGAAGAGTATCGCCTCGACAACTCCACCGTTGATCTTCGAGAAAAATACGAAGCCTCGCATCTTCTTTATACAGAGGTTGCCGGGGAAACCGTCAGAAAAGGCAAGGTTGACAATGCCAATGTCCCGGGTTTTATGCTCTCTGGCAACATCACCGGTAGCTCCACTATCACAAACGAAGGTAACGTCCACTCCCAAGCTACGCACACTCTCCAAGTCTTCCCGCTTTTCTCCAAAGAAGAAATCTACACCAACGAAGAAAAACCTAAAACCACTTGGATAATGCCAGGAAACTCCGCCTATACCTCCATCGCCTGGGAAGAAACGCCCAGCATCGGCATCTTCCACGTCATTTACAACGTTGAATATGAAGGCGTCGAAAGCAAAGTCGACAAAATCGTCATCGTTTGCCCCCTCTGGCTCCTCTTCCTCATCCTCCTCGCCCTCTTCCTCCTCATCTTCAAAATCTTCTGGGGCAAAAAGAAAGACAAGAAATAACTTCTTGCCAAATTGTAGCTTCCTATGATATAATAAAAACATAAAAGAGACGCTCTAGGAACGCCTCGAATGTGTTAATTAATCTAGCTAGCGAAAGCTAGTTAGATTTTTTCTTTGGTTTGCCGGACTTTTTACGTCCAATATTGATTATGATTAAACCAAACTGGTGCATATACTCATCCTTTCTAGGGCTCTGATTTTTTACCTAGAATAAACCTTCTTAGTGAACCCCCCGAGGACTACAAGTTTGGGTAACTCGTAACCCATATGGCTCGCTAATCTCCAAAGGAACAACACTCTCCAATTCTACCTAAAACTCTCACCACAATCAACCTTGACCAGAATCAGCGTCTGCCCCCTCTGGCTCCTCTTCCTTATCCTCCTCGCCCTCTTCCTCATCATCTTCCGCATCCTGAGCGCAAAGAAAACCACCAAGAAAAAAGAAATCAAATAGCCTCAGGCCCCCAGAAAAGCCCCACTCAAGGGGCTTTCCCATATCTATATTTTAAGATATAATACCTGCATGAATAGGGAGTATATAGTCCACTACGAAGAAACCGGTACGTCCAGCCCGCGCCCCCACGAAAAGAGAATTGCGAAGACAATCGCAAACTACTTCCAAAGTGACGTCATTTTTATGCGTCGCGCGTCAAGCAAAACACCAGACCTGTATATTTTAAAAACCAACATCCGTTGGGAACTAAAGTCTCCAGAAGGCGGCGGCAAACATACGGTACAAAACAACCTCCGAGAAGCTAGCTGGCAGTCTGAAAACATTTTACTTGACCTCAGCCGCGCAAAGCTTTCGGACGAGAAAGGGATTTCAAGAACCAAAGAGTTTTTGAAAAAAGAAAGATCGAAAATTAGACGGTTGAAAATCATCACTAAGAAGTTAAAAATAATGGACATTAAAGATTGATTGTGCTATAATAAAACCAATGAATGAACGGCATAAGATACTGAATTGAATCAACTACCTTCATTCAGCCAAGAAATTCCCGCAAAGGAGTTTCTTTTTTGTTATCGAAGAGATAAAACCTTACCCTTGCCAAAACCTAACTTTCTTGGCATAATAAAGTTATCATGAAACGCACCAAATCAATCATCTGGGGGATAGCAATATTAGCACTAGGCATTTTCTTCGGCGGCAAAGCCCTCGGCCTGTTCAACTTTGAACTGTTCTTTGATGGCTGGTGGACACTCTTCATCATCGTCCCAAGCCTCGTCAGCCTCTGCACAGAAAAGTTCAAACTCGGCAGCCTCTTTATGCTCGCTCTCGGCGTTATTCTACTTCTCGCCGCGCAAAACGTCTATGGTTGGGACGTCGCCTGGAAAGTCATCGTCGCCGCCGCCTTTGTCACCATTGGCCTCTCCATCATCTTCAAAAATCTCTTCATCAAAGACATTAAATCCGTCAAAGACAAATTCACCGCCCACATCAGTGTCAACGGCGTTGACGTTAACAAAGCCCAAGAAGCCGAAGTCAAATCATCCAAGAAAAAATCCACTAAATAGCTTCGCGAAAATCCGCCCCAAAACCACACGGGGCGGATTTTTCATTCAACTTATGCTATTATATATGTATGAAAGACGTTATAGACTTAGACTACGGCCTCGCCGCCGAACTCCTTGAAGACATTAAAGACGACCCCATGGGCGATTGGTACGACCTCCCAGACGGCACCAACCCAGACGAACTAGAAAAAATCAAATCCGTCGCCAAAACAGTCCAACAAAACTCCGACTACCTCGTCTGCATCGGCATCGGCGGCAGTTACCTCGGCACTCGCGCCATTTATGAAGCTCTTGACAAACCCTCGGACGAAAACACCAAATGCAAACTTCTCTTTGCCGGCAATTCCTTGAGCTCCAAAGAACTCAAAAAAGTCCTAAAAACTCTTGAAGGCCACGACTTCTCGCTTAACGTTATCTCTAAATCCGGCACCACGCTTGAACCCGCCGTTGCCTTCCGCGTCCTAAAACAAGCCCTTGTCGAAAAATACGGC
Source organism: uncultured Candidatus Saccharibacteria bacterium (assembly GCA_964402915.1). Classification (GTDB taxonomy): domain Bacteria; phylum Patescibacteriota; class Saccharimonadia; order Saccharimonadales; family Saccharimonadaceae; genus Nanosyncoccus. Next base: position 30,141 of record CAYODV010000002.1, on the reverse strand, counting down.
CAAAAAGAAGCCAGAAACCGCATCATCGCCACCACCGACCCCGAATCCGGCGCCCTCCGCGAAGAGGCCAGAGAAAACGACTACGAAACCTTCGATATCCCTCTCGGCGTTGGCGGCCGCTACTCCGTCCTCACGCCCGTCGGCCTTTTCCCGCTCGCCGTCGCCGGTGTCAACATCGACCAGCTCCTCGAAGGCGCCAAGCACTGCAAAGAAACCCAGTTAAACCCCGAAACTCTCGACGAATCCATGCTCATCTCTTACGCTTTCTCCCGCTTCTACCTTTACGACGAATGTGGCTGCGACACGGAAGTCCTCGCCAGCTTCGAACCCAGCCTCCTCTATTTTAACGAATGGTGGAAACAACTCTTCGGCGAATCCGAAGGGAAGAACAAACAAGGCATCTTTCCGGCCTCCGCCATTTACTCCACCGACCTCCACTCTCTCGGCCAATACATGCAGGACGGTCGCCGCAACATTTTTGAAACCTTCCTTAAATTCTCCCCGGAAAAATCCCCACTCACCGTCCCCGCCCTCAAAGACGCAAAAGACGGCCTCGAATATTTAGACAATAGACCCCTGACGGAAATCTCGGAAAAAGCCCTGGAGGCTACGCTCAAGGCTCACGACGCCGGCGGCATCTCCACCTTCGTCATTGAAGTCCTCGACCCCGAAGCAGAAAACGGCATCAGCGAACTCTCGCTCGGCTTCCTCATCTTCTTCTTCGAAACCGCCTGCGCCCTCTCCGCCCTTCTCCATGGCGTTGATCCCTTCGACCAACCCGGCGTCGAAAAATACAAAAAAGAAATGTTCCGGCTACTCGGCCGCCCATAACAGAAAGGAATATATAATATATATGGTCAAAAAACGCGTCGTCATCGCCCTCGGCGGTAACGCTCTCCAAAAAAACGGCGAGGTCAGCGCCGAAGCCCAAAAAAAGGTCGCCGAAAAAGTTGGCAAACTCATCGCCGAACTCTCGTCTAAATACGAAATCGTCCTCGCCCACGGCAACGGCCCGCAGGTAGGAAACATTCTCATCCACGAAGAACAGGCCGCTTCGGACAAAGCTCCCGCCATGCCCCTAGAAACCGCCGTCGCCATGTCCCAGGGCCAAATCGGCTATTGGCTCGCCCAGTCCATTCAAAACGCCTTCCTTAAAGACGGCAAAAACAAAAAGGTCGCCACCGTCGTCACTCAGGTTGAAGTCGATAAAAACGACCCCGCCTTCAAAAACCCAACTAAGCCCGTCGGCCAGTTTTACACCGAAAAAGAAGCTCTAAAACTCGCCAAAGAAAAAGGCTGGATTGTTAAAGAAGACTCCGGTCGCGGTTACCGCCGCGTCGTCCCCTCGCCCAAACCCAAATCCATCGTGGAAAAACGAGAAATCCTCGACCTCGTCAAATCCGGCGCCATCGTCATCGCCGCCGGTGGTGGCGGTGTCCCCGTCTACCGCACTAAAATCTTAAGGCTCATCAAAGGCGTCGACGCCGTTATCGACAAAGACTTCGCCGCGGAAAAACTCGCCGAACTCATCAAAGCCGACCTCTTCCTCTCCGTCACCGCCGTGGACTACGCCTATCTCAACTTCGGCACGCCCGAACAGTCCGAGCTCAAAAACCTCACCAGCAAAGAAGCCGAATATTACTCAAAACAAGGCTTCTTCAAAGCCGGCTCCATGCTCCCCAAAATCACCGCCGCCACCGAATTCGCCAAAAAAGGTAAAGTCGGCATCATCTGCTCCCTCGACAACCTCGAAGAAGCCTTGAAGCTCAAGTCTGGCACCATCATCACCCGCTAAAGACACGCACTACTCGTTAATGTTGTATTTTTTACAACATTTGACAAAATCGGCTGGGGGGGGGGTATGCTATATTTAGCATGCTTACGCTTAAAAGGTCAGATAAACACCCAGAACCCAAAATTTCTCGTCTCCGCGCGTCCGCCATTTTGACTGTCGCCGCCGGCATCCTCGTCTCCTTCGTCCTCTCCTCCGCCACCTCCATCCACTCCGCCCACGCCGCCACCGGAAGTCAAGGCTCTTGGGAGACGGCACAACAAAAACTCTGGTTCATGGCTCTCGACCGGTGTCTCACTGCGAGTGACATGCTTAACTCTGGCATAGCAACCGGCAACGTTTTCTTCGGTGATTTTGTTGTATGGAAAACCGCCAATGGCGCCTATATTGAAGCCAATCTTGAAGGCAAATATGACGATGGCGCTATTGCCTGTAACGGTAATAATAGTGCCATCTTTGAACGAGCACTAAGCGCACTTGGTCTAGATAAAAATCAAATCTACTGCGAATATAAAGACGGAGCTTACACCGGCTCCGGCGGCATCCTCGAAGACAATAGTAAATACGTCTCCTGCCAGGACATGGTCGCCAGCGCCCCCGCGCGTGACCTGAGCTTCAAATCCTGGACCGATCGCCATCAATACTTCCAGGAAGTCGTAACAAACGTGCTCTATGGCGGAGATAGCTCCAACATCCCTGGCGGCAGCATGACTACGCTCACCGATTTAGAAAGATATTACATCTATCGTGACGCTTTCGTTCGTGTTTGTACCACCGGCGGCACGGCGGCTTTCGACACCACCAACGGTTATCAAATTTACGCTTGGAACGAAAGCGCGCAAAAATTTGAACTAGGCAGCTATTCAGAAAACCGCAGCAAAAGCCACAACCTCAAAGTTTATCAGTACCCCACCGGTAGTGGCAACAGCGAAGCATCTGTAATCGACGATCAAACTTGTGGTGATTTAGCCGGCATTCTTAGCACCGATAGCGATGAAGTCAAAGCCTACATCAACGAAGTCGCCGACTGTACCAAAAGGGTCGCCGACGCCGTCGAATCCATCCGTTCTTGGGCTTCCAGCCACGACGGCGAATATTCCACCACTGCTGAAGCAGAAATCTCTACACTTCTTGCCAAGTACGGCTCGGTTTCCGAATCCGCCAAAGTCACCTTCGGGAGCGACGGTGTTGTTTCTTTTAACTGTCCAAGCCTCGATTCGCTTAGCCGCGAATGGGAAGACATTAAAACAAAAAACAGCCTCACAGACGACACCCCCACCATTGATACCAGCGTAGCTAGCACGGCTTATAGCAGCACCGGCGATGGTCTTGAGGCTACTTGCCACTCAACTTCTGGCGCTTTCGGCTGGGTCTTTTGCCCAATTCTCGAATTCGCCTCCAGTGCCGCCATTTGGGCTTATGAAAATGTCATTGTTCCCAATCTTCACACCGACCCACAACTCTTCGAAACCTCCGGCTCGCGTAACGGTACCTTCCTTGCTTGGGAAATCTTCCGCGACTTCGCCAACGTCGTCTTCGTCATTTATCTCTTGGTGATAATTTTCTCTCAAGTCACCGGCTTCGGCATCGACAACTACGGCATCAAAAAGAGCCTCCCAAAGCTTATCGCGGCGGCCGTTCTCGTCAACGTCTCATTTTATATTTGCCAAGCACTAATCGACGTTTCTAATATCGCCGGCTCCGGCATTTACGACACTATAAACGACATTAGCTTAAACAGAATCACAATTCCCGCCGTTAGCGCTAATGTCATGGGCAAAGATGGCAGCATCGCTATGGGTATTTTCGAAATTGTCGCCGTCGGAACTATTGGCACATTGGCTGCTGGTGGTCTTTTCTGGACCATGATCGGCACCGCGATTTTGGCGGCGCTTCCGGTCATCCTCGGCGCCGTCGTTGGTTTCCTCTTCCTTTGGCTACTTCTTTCCATGCGCCAAGCTGTCGTGGTAGTCCTTGTTGCCATCTCGCCCCTCGCTTTTATTTGTTACAGCCTGCCAAACACTAAAAAACTTTTCGACCGCTGGGCCCAAATACTCAAAGGCATGCTCTTACTCTACCCAACCGCCGCATTGCTCATGGCTGGCGGTCGCCTCGCCGCCCGCATAATCTACGCTTCCGGCGCCACCGAAAACAATCTTCCGCTCCTTCTGACCGCTGCCGTTGCTGAAGCCGCCCCGCTCTTCTTCATCCCCGGGCTCACTCGCAGTGCCTATCGAGCCACCGGCGCCCTCGGCACCGCTCTAAACAACCTCCGCAACCGCGCCGCCACCGGTACACGCCGAGGCGTCGGCAACTGGAGTATGGTCAGTAGCGCCCGTCAGCGCCGCGCCGAAGAAACCGTCCGTCGTCGCGCCGGCATCGACCGCAATGGCAATGTCCGCAATCTTAACGCCTTCCAGCGTGCCATTCGCGGCGGCCGCAATTCCATCGCTAGAAACCGTGTTGCCTATAGCAAACAACAAGACATTACTGCTGCCTACGACGCCGCGATGGACCCCAACTACATCCAAAACCAGCGACTTGCTCGCGAGGACAGGGAACATAAACAACGCATCGACGCCCTTGTCTATGGAATTAGGCGCAACGGAACGCTCGACAATGGCCTTAATCTTGACTACGGCATCGGCGGTACTCATACTAATATTATTTCTGGCCGCATCGTCGACCTTTCCAACCGTGGCTGGAACAACCTCAATCAAAACGAGCAGGATGAGCTCGAAGCGCTCTTTGCAATCCAAGGCGACGCAAACAATAGAGACGGTATCGTGTCCGTAAACTCGCTTACTAACGGCGTGACCGTAAATGACGGAACTACGAACCACACCGTTAATACCACTGGTGTTGATACTTTAACACTCCTTCGCCAGCGCAACTCCGCCGTTGCGGGCAACCTCGCTCGAAAGAACGGCGTCATTGCCCGCTACTATCAAGCCCTCGCAAGTGGCACGGGAGACAACTCTTGGAACCGCGCCACAATCGGCGCAAATTATACCCAAGGTGCGGCTAATGATACCAGTGATGTCAATGACTGGTCTGGTGCCACCATTCGTGAATTTGCTCGATTCATGACCCAAGATCAACGAGCCGCCATGATTAACGACCGCAACTTTAATCAAACTATCACCGACCAAGGTAAGCGTGACGACATTATTGCAGCCTTCGAAGCTCGACATACTGCAGGCAACGCTCGTACAGCCACCGTTCCTGGTTACACCGGCACTTTCCATTCCGCCCCAACTGGCTGGGTTATCGACACTGCCGCCAGCGCTGCCGCGGGCGTCCCAATTTATCGTAGTCAAACCAATAGTGCTCATACTCGCCGATATAATGCCCAAACTAATAGGTTCGTCTAGCCTATGTCCGCCTCTTCGCAAAACTTTCAAACTCGCTCCCTCCTCATTCTCGAACGCATTATTTTGAGGAGGGAGCTTATATGATTCCGCTTGTGGTTTAACAAAGTTTAATATATAATTAAACTTATGGATAATTTATATAAATTAAGCCACGAAACTCCTTCCAAAAAGGACTACATTACGACAGAAGATTTTGATCAAGACGAAATCCTCGACATTGTCAAAACGTCGGTCGTCGTGCGTGACTACATTAAGTCGGGTGGGACCCTCGACACCCTTTATCACAAAAACCTCGCGATGCTGTTCGAGCAAAAGTCCACACGCACTCGCATCTCTTTTGAGGTCGCGATGAGCCAGCTCGGCGGCCACGCACTCAACCTCGCTCCGGGTGCAATTCAGCTCGGCGCTCACGAAACCATCGAAGACACCGCTCGTGTCTTCGGCCGCATGTGCGACCTCGTCATGGCTCGTGTTGACCGCCACGAATCGGTTGAAGCTCTCGCTAAATACGCTGACGTCCCCGTCATCAACGGCATGTCCGACTACAATCACCCCACCCAAGAAATGGGCGACATCATCACCATTCTCGACAATCTCCCGCCGGAGAAAAAATGGAACGACGTCAAGGTCGTCTTTGTCGGCGACCGCACCCAAGTTTGCGCCAGCCTCATGATGATCACCACTAAACTCGGCATGAACTTCGTCCACTACGGCCCCGACCACAAACTCCTGGAAGAAAAATTCCGCGCCATCGGCGGCAAAAATGCCGAAAAATACGGCGGCTCCGTCGAATTCACTTCCAACCGCGACTGCCTCAAGGGCGCCGACTTCGTTTACACTGACGTTTGGTACGGCCTTTACGACAAAGAAACCCCCAAAGAAGTCTATATGCAAGATTTCTACCCGACTTTCCAGGTCAACGACGACCTCATGGCCGCGACCGAAAACCCCAACTGTAAATTCATGCACTGCCTCCCAGCAAACCGCAACGAAGAAGTGACCGACAGCGTCATGGACGGGGAAAACTCAATTTGCTTCGACCAAGCGGAAAACCGCTTGACCGCTCAGCGCGGACTTGTGCTTTACTTTGGCAAAAAAGCACAGGAAGCGCTCGACTACATCAAACAACAAAAGGAGGGCACAAACTAAATGCCAAAGAAAACCAAATATAAATTCAGGCTGTTAAGCGCCGTACTCGCCACAGTCTGCATCATTCTCGTGGGTGACGCCGTCGCGCCAACCGCGTCGATTGGCAACAGTCAGTACGTCTGGTGGATAATCATGATTCTCGGCTTCTTTATCCCCTACGCTTTAATTTCCGCCGAGCTCGGTACGCAATACCCCAGTGAGGGCGGTATGTACACCTGGGTAAAGAAAGCCCTCGGCAAAAAGTGGGCTGGCCGCGTCGCGTGGTTTTATTGGGTAAACTTCCCGCTCTGGATTGCTTCGCTCGCCGACCTCGTCACGACCTACATCATGTCCGCTTTCGGCATCGACTTAAGCCTCGGCGCTGTCCTTGCGATTCAGGTTTTCTACATCGTGCTCGTCACGGTGCTTGGCATGCTCCGCATCTCTCAGTCCGACTGGGTCGCCAACCTTGGCGCTGTCGTCAAGTTCATCATCTTGGCCGGCATCGGCGTCCTCGGCTTCTGGGTCTTCTTCAAACAAGGCTCTGCCAACCCAATTGACAGCTGGCACGACCTCATGCCTCTCGTTGCAGAAGGTGGCGGTATTGATTGGACCGGTATGTCCTTCGTTTCGCTCATCATCTTCAACATGCTCGGCTTTGAAGTCGTCGGCACTTTCGTGGACGACATGGACAACCCCAAGAAACAAATCCCGAAAGCCATCATCCTCGGCGGCATCTTAATCGCCATCTTCTACCTTCTCCCATCCTTCGGCATTGGCGTTGCCATCCCCGTCGAAGACATCGCCACCAACTCTGGTCTTCTCGACTCGTACCAAATCTTGCTTGAGACCGTCGGTCTCTCTGCTGGCGCCATTTCCGCCATCGTCACCGTCGTTGCCTGTCTCTTCATTTACACTCTCGTCGCCAATATTGCTTCTTGGCAGTTCGGCGTTTACTCCGTCACGGCCTTTGCCGCCAAAGACGGCATCTTCCCGAAGTCTTGGGCCAAAACTAACCGTGATGGCGTCCCCTACATCGTCTCCATCTGGACTTCCGTAGTCGCAGTCGTACTCGCAGTCGCCGGCATCATCCTCGCCTACTGCTTCCCCGAAGCCGAAGAACTCACCAACATGTTCTGGGCCTTCTTCGACCTGTCGCTCTTCTGCCTCCTCATTGGCTACATCCCAATGTTCTTTGCCTTCATGAAACTCCACAAAAAAGGCCCGCAAGACAAAAAAGGCTATTGGATTTCTGGCGGCAACTTGAAGCGCGTCCTCTTCGGCATCATTCCGGTATTCATGCTCTTCGTCTCGCTCTTCTTCACGCTCATTCCAGAACTCAGCCTTGAGGCCATTCTCGACAACAAAGTCCTCATCATCAGCTCTGCCGTCTGTGTAATTCTTGGCGAAGTTCTCGTCTTCCGCGCCAGCAAAAAAGATGAACAAAGAAAGGCTCTTCGCCGTGCTAATAAAAAATAGTACTCCAAGAAAGGACGGCTTTTACATGCCGTCCGAGCTTGACCCGCACGTTGCGACTTGGATTCTTTGGCCTGAGCGCCCAGACAACTGGCGCCTCGGTGCCAAGCCGGCACAAGCGGTGTTTAAGCAAATCATTGAAACCATCGCCAAATACGAACCCGTCGTCGTCGGTGTCAGCCCGTCGCAATACGCACACGTCCTCGGCATGAACATGGAAAATGTTTACGTCGTAGAAATCACTGACAACGACTCGTGGGTGCGCGACACTGGCCCAACTTTCGTGATTAATGGCGAAGGAGAAATCCGCGGCATCGACTGGGCCTTCAACGGTTACGGTGGTCTTGTTAACGGCATCTACTTCCCGTGGGAACACGACGACAAACTCGGTTCCAAGATTTGCGGCGTCGAAAGTGTTGACCGTTACCGCACCGACGATTTCGTCTTTGAAGGTGGCGCTATCCACACCGACGGTGAAGGCACCCTCCTCGTCACGGAAGAATGTTTGCTCGACAAAGGTCGCAACCCAGACATGTCGAAAGTGGAAATTGAACAAAAACTCATGGAATATCTCGGTGGCGAAAAAGTCCTTTGGCTCCCCTACGGTGTCTATAAAGACGAAGACACCAACGGCCACGTCGACAACATTTGCCAGTTTGTCGCACCCGGCAAAGTCGTCCTCGCCTGGGAAGACAACGAACAGGATCCGCAACACGAACGCAGTAAAAAAGACCTCGAATACCTTGAATCCGTCACGGACGCCAAAGGCCGCAAAATCGAAGTTGTCAAAATCCACGTTCCCAACCCCATCACGATTACCAAGGAAGAAGCCGAAGGCGTCGATCTCGTCGAAGGCACTTACCCGCGCATTGAAGGTGACCGCCTTCCCGCCAGTTACATTAATTATTACAACTGTAACGGCGCCATCATCTTGCCGGTTTTCAACGACCCGCACGACCAGGCCGCCATCAACATCTTGCGCGACCTCTTCCCGGACCGCACGATTGAACCGATTTACGCCCGCGAGGTTTTGCTCGGCGGTGGCAACATCCATTGTATTACTCAACAAGTCCCGAAAGCGTAATCACACAAAAAATCCCCAAAACGGGGATTTTTTGGTATAATAAACATATGCGTAAAGGCGACACCCTCATCGAAGTCATGTTGGCCGTCGGCATTTTTGGCCTGGCTTCTGTTGGCGCTATCTCGCTCATGAACCGCGGCCTCACCACCGCCCAGGCCTCCCTAGAAACCGCCATGGCTCGCCAAGAAATCGACACCCAAGCCGAAGCCCTCCGCTTCATCCACGACGCTTACCTCACCGAGCCCACTCCAGAAACTACGGAAGATCTCGACTGCGAACACAACATCACCTCCTACCACACCCTCTGGCAATGTATCGTTCGCCAAGCCTACGCCTCCACCGACACCGGCCCCACCTCTCTCCTCGCCGAAGACCCCAACTTCTACACCCGCGAAGTCCCTCGCGGCAGCACTTGCGACTCTCTCTTCACCACCAGCTCCTCCGCTGGCTCCTTTGGCCTCCCCTCCAAATCCTTCATTCTGAACCCTCGCCTCCTCAGTAACTACACCACTTCCACCTCCTCCGAAGGCGTTGAACTCTCCACTCCCGACTTCACCGGCGCCATCCTCACTCAATCCTCGGTTTATCCCGAACGCTTTCGTCTCTCCGGCACTTACCCCCGCCTCATCTTCAGCTCTTCCGCTACCGCCCTCGCCGACGACGAAGGCATCCTCTCCGACTACTCTAATGGCTATAAAAACAAATACCTCCAAAACGCTGAAGGCATCTGGATTACCGCCGTCGCCTCCAATAGCACTCTCCGCTGTAACGGCGAAGACACTTCGGTTGACCCTCGCCCCGACTTTTATGATTTCAAAATCCAAACCTGCTGGGACGCTCCTGGCGGCTCTACCGCCTCCACCATTTCCTCCACTGTCCGCCTCTTCAATCCCGACCAAATCCCGTCCAGCAAAGCAGGAGGGAACATTACCGTCACTGGCCAAAACGTCGCTTTTCTCATCGACGTTTCTGGTTCTATGTATAGCGCCATTGAAAGCGCCGCTAGCGAAGCTGCCGCCGCCGCTGACGTTGTTTTCGAAAAAGGTGGCAAGGTCGCCGTCTATTCTTACAGCGACAAAAACATCGGAGAAGAAGTTGTCGAATACTGCAACTTCGACACCTGCAATTCCGGCGAAAATGTCCGTGCCCAACTCGACCGCATGCGTACTTCTGGCATGATGGGTGGCGGCGATGGCCCCGAATCCGCTGTCCATGGCGCCATGACCGTCATGCAAAACCTCAACTGGACCAACGGCGGCGCCATCGTCATCTTAACCGACGCTCCCACTCACGGTGCTCCCTGCGAAGGAGGCTTCGGCGGTTGCTTCGCCACCGACGCTGGCTATAACCAAGACCAAGTCATCGCCGCCGCCCTGGAGCGTGATATTAAAATCTATGTCGCTGGTAGCGTTTATCAAAACAATTACGACACCATGCTCTCTAGCACTGGTGGTGCTTACTACGGCTCCAACGTTGCTGCTGCCTTCCAGGAAATCGCTCAGTCCCTCACTATCACCAAATCCTCTTGCTACGGCGGCGGCACCGACGACACCGGCAGCACTGGCGGCACCGGCTCCTTCACCAAACCCGAAGACGTCATCACACCGGTCACCCCCACGGGAGATGACGGCGAAGACGTAATTGGCGAAGTCACTTTCGAAAACGCCAAATGGGAAGTTTATGACAACTTTGCCACCGAACACGCCGCCTGCGCCGCCAACCCATATGGTTCAGGCTGCGAATACAACACAAAGATTTGCCGCCCGTACTACGAAAAAGTCGGCACTGATTTCGACGGCAATACCATCAGCATGTGCACCGAAACCACCGGCGACCACGTCATTGTTTCCGATACCAACATCCGCTTCCTCGGCTACAACATGAGCGAAATGTCCGAAGGTGCCAGATATAAAATCAACTCAACCGACTACTTCCAAATTGAAGCAAACATCAACACTAGCGGTATTCTCATCCACCCAGAAGACGGCTACTTCAACATCTTCCTCGGCGCCATCAAAGCCGAGTTGACCGGCGGCGGTGGCACCTTCACAATTAACGGCGAAGAAGTCGCCAGAATCCGTTCTGGAAACTTCAAAATGACACTCACGAAAGAAGGCGACAAATACACCGTCCAAATCAACGATGACGCCCCCACCACCAGAACCGTCAGCTCTTCTGGCGCCCAATATGTCGATTTCTACTTCCATCACGAAGCGCACGCTTGTGAAAAACTCTCCAATGTTTATATTTCTAACATTAAAATGACCAGATATCACTAGCCGCACCCTAGCTTCTTCCCGCAGAACCAGAATCCGTGTTATAATATGCTTATGAATAAATTGCATTTTGATGGCCCAATTGTTTTAGTTGTAATGGACGGAGTCGGCATCGCGCCTGACGGCCCCGGCAACGCCGTTTCTCTCGCGCACACGGAATTTTTAGATAAAGTTAGTAAAGACTATTTGAACATCCCCCTTCGCGCCTCTGGCGAAGCCGTCGGCATTCTCCCTGGCGACATGGGTAATTCCGAAGTCGGCCATAACGCCCTCGGCTCTGGCCAAATCATCAAGCAGGGAATCGCTGGCGTCGAAGACGCCTTCTCCTCCGGCAAAATCTGGGACTCCACCGCTTGGCAAAAAGTCGTCGATAACGTCCTTAAAAATCATTCCACTCTCCACTTCTCCGGCATCTTCTCCGACGGCAACGTTCACTCCAGTATCGCTCACCTGGAAAAAATGATTATCATGGCCAACGCCCAAAAAGTCGAAAAAATCCGCATCCACCTCGTCTTCGATGGCCGTGACGTCCCGCCTCAAAGTGAACCGAGATACATCGTCCGCCTCGAAACTTTCCTTAAACCTTTCAACCTCCAGGGCCGCGATTATAAAATCGCCTCCGGCGCCGGCCGCATGGTCGCCGTCGCCGACCGCTACGAAAACGACTGGGAAATGGTTAAAAAAGGCTGGGACATGTTCCACGGCTCCGCCGAGAATCAATTCCACTCCGCCACCGAAGCCATTGAATCCTTCCGAGCTCACGACCCCAAAATCCAAGATCAATATCTCCCGCCCTTCATCGTCGTTGACGCTCAAAATCACCCCGTCGGCCCCGTCGAAAAAGGCGACAGCTTCATTTATTACGACTTCCGCGCCGACCGCGCCATCGAAATCGCTCAGGCCTTCACCTACATTGATTTTCCGTATTTCGACCGCGGCAATTATCCGCCCGATGATATAACTTTCGCCGGCATGACCGAATATAACTCCGACACCCACGTCCCGCAGTATCGTCTCGTCCCGCCCGTAGAAATCCACGACCCGCTCAACACCTTCCTCGGCCAAAACGGCGTCAGCCAGCTCGCCGTCTCCGAAACCGTCAAATTCGGCCACATCACTTATTATTTCAACGGCAACAGCTACGACCAGGCCGCAGGCGAAGACCACCTTAAAATCGACTCCGACACCCTCCCCTTCGACACTCGCCCCTGGATGAAATCCGCGGAAATCGCCGACGCCGTCCTGGAAAACCTCGACAAATATAAATTTGTCCGTCTCAACTTCCCCGGCGGCGACATGGTCGGCCACTTCGGCGAAATCGAACCCACCATCACCGCTATGGAGGCCATCGACCTCCAGCTCCAGCGCCTCGCTCAAAAGGTCGACGAACTCGGCGGCATGATGATTATCACCGCCGACCATGGCAACGCCGAAGAACTTCTCGATGAGAAAAATGAGCCAAAAACATCTCACAGCACGAATTTAGTCCCCTGTATTTTCTATGACAACACCGAAAATCGCGAAAAATATATCACAAATGATATAAAAGACGCCGGCCTCTCCAACGTTGCCGCCACCATCGCCACCCTCCTCGGCCTGGAAAACCTGCCGAAGTCTTGGCGAAAACCCTTGATTGTTGTAAAATAGCCGTATAAATTAAACGGAGATTTCTTCTATGCCTATCACTAAAGCTATTATTCCTGTCGCGGGATGGGGAACTCGCCGTTTGCCCATCACTAAAATCATCGAAAAATCCATGCTCCCCGTCGGCAATCGCCCGCTCGTCGATTACTCCGTCCAAGAGCTCATCAAAGCCGGCATCACCGACATTTACATGGTCATCTCTAACGTCGAACCTTGCCAAGTTCGCGAATTTTACAAAGACAACCTCGCTCTCAACCTTTACCTTGAAGAACGCGGCAAATCCGACCGCCTCGCCCTTGCCAAAACTCTCCCCGACGGCGTCAAAATCCACTACGTCTCCCAAGACCCTTCCGGCAAATACGGCACCGCCGTTCCGGTTGCCATGGTCGTTGAAGAATATCAAATCAACGAATCTGTCATCGTCTTCATGGGCGACGACTTCGTTTGGAACCCAGGTGGCGAATCCGCTGCGGAAACCCTCATAAAATCAGTCGGCGATTCTGACGACTGCGCCATCCTCGGCATCGAAACCACCCCCGAAGAAATCGCCAAATACGCCGCTCTTACCACCGACGACTCAAATTACTTAACCAAAATTGTCGAAAAACCTGCCCCCGGCACCGTCTCGTCAAATATCGCCAGCATCGGTAAGTATGTCTTGAATCCCGCCATCCAGCAAGAAATCGTCAAATACGTCCGCGACAACAACTTCGGCCCGAACGACCAAGAATACATGATCACCGACCCCATCGAATCCTACATTCGCCAGGGTGGCAAAATGCGCGTCGCCGTCACGGAAGGCGAACAACTCGACGGCGGCACTCTCGAAGGCTGGGTTCACGCCAACAACGTTGTTTGCGGCACAAAATAAGGTTTATTAGAGCGCGGGGGAAATCTCCGCAAAAATGAAACCAAAATCGTAAAATAACAGAGGTAAGCATGGCAAAATCAAGAGCACAATACACCTGCACCGAATGCGGCATGACTTTCGCCAAGTGGACCGGCCAATGCTCAAATTGCGGCAGCTGGAACACGCTCGTCGAAACCCTCCCCGCCGAATCGGAAGAAAAAAAAGGCGCCCTCGCTAGCGCCAAAACCTCCGGCAAAAAGCTCGACTTCGTCAACATCAAGTCTATCGTCCCCTCCGACGCCAAAGAACGGTTAAAAACTCCGTTCAAAGACCTCGACACCGTCCTCGGCGGCGGCTTTCTCAAAGGCTCCGTCACCCTCCTCACCGGCCAACCTGGCATCGGTAAATCCACCCTCCTCATGCAAATTTGCTCGTTCATCTCTAAAAAGCACAATGTCCTCTACGTCTCCGGCGAGGAATCCGCGGGCCAGGTCAAACTTCGCGCCGTTCGCCTCGGCGCCGAATCCGACAAGTTGAACTTCGCGTCCAGCACCTCCGGCAACGACATCGCTAAAACCATCGAAAGCGCCGAATTTGATTTTGTCGTCGTTGACTCCATTCAAACCCTCTCCCTCGCGGAAATCTCCTCCGCCCCCGGCTCCGTCTCTCAGGTCACCAACTGCGGCAATCTCATCATCCGTGCCGCCAAAGCCACCGACACCGCCGTTGTCATCGTTGGCCACGTCACCAAGGAAGGCACGCTAGCCGGCCCGAAGGTCCTCGAACACCTCGTTGACGTTGTCGTTAACTTTGAAGGCGACCGCTACGGCGGTTTCAAAACCGTCCGCGCGATTAAAAACCGCTTCGGCTCCACGTCCGAAGCCGCGATTTTCGAAATGGCCAACGCCGGCCTAAAAGAAGTCGAAAACCCTTCCGCCGCCCTCCTTGCCGAACGTCAAAACACCGACGGCTCTATCATCCTCGCGACCCTCGAAGGCACTCGCCCGATTCTTGTCGAGATTCAAGCTCTCGCTTCTAAAACCACCTTTGGCTACCCTAACCGCACGGCCTCCGGCTTCGACCTCAACCGCCTCAAACTTCTCATCGCCGTCCTTGAACGTCGCACCAAATTAAAACTTTCCGAATACGACATCTTCGTCAACGTCGTCGGCGGCATGAAGCTCTCCGACTCCGGCGCCGACCTCGCCGTCTGTCTCGCCATTGCTTCCGCCGTCGCCGGTCGCAAACTCGACGAATCCTACGTCGTCTTCGGCGAAGTCGGTCTCGGCGGAGAAATCCGCTCCGCCTTCCGCCCCGACCAGCGCATCGCCGAGGCCAAAAAACTCGGCTTCACCCGCGCCATCGCCCCCGCGACCATCAAAGACAAATTCGTCATCCCCGTGAAAGACCTCCGCCAAACCCTCATCGACCACGTCAAGTAGTGTATAATAATATATATGGAACTCACCGAGCTAGACGCTAAAACTTTCGCCAAATTTGTCGCCGACAAACCTTGCCGTAACTTCCTCCAATCTCCAGAAATGTTCGCCCGCTACCAAACCACCGGCCGCGAGGCCTATCTCCTCGGCCTAAAATCCGGTAGCGAATTAAAACTCGCCGCCCTCGTCGTCAAAATCGGAAGCCTAAAAGGCAAAAAACTTTTTTCCGCCCCCGGCGGCCCCATTCTCGACTACTCCGCCAAAAACTCCCAAGAACTGCTTGAAACCTTCCTCACTCTGGCTAAACCTTTCTTAAAATCCAAAAACGGCCTCACCCTCCAAATCTCCCCGAACGTCGCCGTCGCGCCGGAAAAACCCGCCCCCGTCTTAAAAAACGCCAAAGCCCTCGGCGAATACGTCCAATGTAAATGGATTTCCGTCCTCGACCTCTCAAAATACAACTCCCCCGACGAACTCATGAAGACCTTCCGCAAGGGTCACCGCTACTCCATCAAATACACCGACACCCGCTTCCACCTCGAAACCCGCGAACTTTCCCGCGCCGAACTCCCCATTCTCAAATCTCTCGCCGAAAAAGCCGCGGAAAAACACTCCTTCCACGACCAATCGCTCAAATATTACGAAGAAATGTTCGACGCGTTTAAGGGCCACATCAAAGTCCTCGCCAGCTTCTATGAAGGCACGCCGGTCGCCGCCGCCATGTTCATTTTCTACAACAACGAAGTCGTCTATCTTTACTCCGGCGCCGACCCCAAGTACAACCACGTCGCCGGCTCCTACGCCCTCCAATGGCACATGCTCAACTTCGCCCTAAAAAATCACATCCCCCGCTACAACTTCTACGGCGTCCGCCCCGAAGCCGGCAACGGCGTCTTTGAATTCAAAAACGGCTTCCGCGCCACTGTCGAAGAACTCTGGGGAACCTACATCACCCCCCTCTCCCCGCTCGGCAAGCTCTACGTCGCCCGCAAAAAATACCACAAATTCGGGGAATTATCATGATAATCAGAGCGCGGAGCCAATCTCCGCAATCGACCCCAATAGCAACAGAGGTGCCAAAAAATGCGTATTTTGGGCGTTGACCCTGGTACCGGCATCTGCGGCTTCGGCGTCCTGGAAGTTCGCAAAAAGGGCGCCCCGATTTTGATTGACTCCGGCGCCATCACCACCCCGCCCCACACTCCGCTCAAAGACCGCCTCCTCGACATCTACGATTCGCTCCATGAGATAATCAAAGAAGACCAGCCCGACTGCATCTCCATCGAAAAACTCTTCTTCATGCAAAACATCACCACCGGCATCTCTGTCGCCGAAGCTCGCGGCGTCGTCATGCTCGTCGCCGCCCAAGCCAACCTCCCGATTTTCGAATATTCACCTAATGAGATAAAAAAAGCCATGACCGGCTATGGCCACGCCGACAAAAAACAAATGCAGGAAATGGTGCGCATCTTCCTCAAAATGGACGAGGTGATAAAGCCCGACGACGCCGCCGACGCCGTCGCCGCCGCCATCGTCCACAGCATGTTCCACAAAAATGATATATAATATACTGTATGATTTCCCACATCAAAGGCACCATTGAAGAAAAATTTAATAACGCCGTCACCATCGACGTTGGCGGGATTGGCTACGAAATCATCGTCAGCGCCCTCGACTTCGAAAACCTCAACTTAAACGACAACGTCAAAATCTACACTTACCACAAAATCTCGGAAACCGACGAAAGTTTGTTTGGCTTCACCAGCCTTGCCGCCAAAAAACTCTTTGAGCTTCTCATTTCCGTCAACGGCATCGGCCCCAAAGCCGCCATGTCCATTCTCTCCCTTGCCTCTCCCGAAGAAGTCCGCAACGCCATCGCGAACGCCGACTCCGCCTTCGTCGCTAAAGCTGCCGGCGTCGGCAAAAAATCCGCCGAACGCGTCATCGTCGACCTCTCCGACAAGGTCGGCCTCCCGACTCACTACGGCGCCACCGTCGTCAAATCCAAGGAACCAAAGCCAGAAAACGACGAAGCCCTGGACGCCCTCATCGCCCTCGGCTTCCCACTAAAAGAAGCCACCGCCGCACTAGAAAACATCGACCCCACCCTCCCCGTCGAACAAAGAATCCGTCTTGCGCTCAAAGCCAAATAATCATTCGGGCTTGTCCCCGCCTGGCATTTTCGTCCAAAAACAAAAAGGGAGCTTGGCCTCGCACAATTAAGCACGGGGTCGCTCCCTAATAACATTCTAACGTATTCACTTCATTATGTCAAGAACTTCCCTATCGCTTCGAATCAGAATCATTCTACGTAAAATTCTGTTCCCGATAAAAAGTTCCATTATGGTTTTCTCGGCCTCGTCGCGCCCCCTTCTAATATTTCTTAAATCAAAAATCGTCTTGTCTGCTTGCTTGGACGCCTTATGCATACGCTTTTTCAATGTGGCTCTGTTTACGGTCTCAGGGGCTTTCATTTCCCAAACAGTTCCCATAATTATCACATCCGCATTGTTTGTTTTTGGCGTATCCGTCTTTTTGGCGCACTCGACATCAAATCCATATTCTGCCAAAAGTATCATCGTACTATATTCATGTGGCTCGAGTTTAATTCCGTTGGTAGATATTCGCCCAATCTTATCTTTTGCGACCCGTGTCAACTGACAAACTTTGAGACTCTTCTTTTCCATGTCGTCATTATAGCAAATGCTATTTCTCCGCTCAATCATAACCATCAAACGTAATATCACAACACATATATCGGAAAAATCTAGTCTTCCACGCCAAACCGAAGCGTGATAAAATTAGAACGCAAGTACAATACAAGTAGTAGTTTATGATAATATAAGCTCCGCACATCTCAAGCCAGTTAACCTGCTATGCAGTTAGAAATAGATAGACTCGGCATCATGAGGATTCCGATTGGTCTGTTTCTGACTGTAAAGGCGGAGCAAACTACTTGGTACTTGCACCTCGTGGTGCCGATTTTGTTTTAGGGCTCCATGAGGTTAGTAACCACAAGGAGGACTATGCCAACCAAAACCAAACTAGGAAAACTCAAAGAAACCATAATCATCGGCCGGATGCTCCGAGCTTCACTCGTTGCTCTGGCCATTTTCTCCCTCGCCTTCGTTCTTATCCCCACTCTCATCTCCGAAGCTTCCGCCACCACCAACCTCTCCGCATCTGTCCTCTGGAGCGGCATTAGCCTGACCCTCGACCCAGACTATAATGCCTCGTCCGCCTATGATTCTTCTTCTGGAGCTTCCGGCTCACAAATAGGAGACGCTGGCCACGGAGATATTGCCTTCGGCACCATCACGCCTACTAGCAATAATGGCGACAATAAAGGTACCATGCGCGTAGCCAAGAAAACAATAGGCATCACTACGTCGGGAAAGTATTATGCCGTCTATCTCTCCATGGCAAATCCTGTTTCCGGCACTACCGTCAATGATCTCCTCCTCGACGGTACGACTAACATTCCAATTCCTGCCATTGGTGATGGCTCCACCACGGGTACTTGGTCTAATCCAATCGCCTTCTCCGGTTCGGCTTGGGGCTATGCGGTACCAGGAAGTCCTATCACTAATGGTTTTGATAGCTCGTCTGCCTATTCTGCTTACCCTCTTTCTTCTGCGTCTAATTACGTCACCTCCGACCTCACCCACACTAACAGCAGCACTATTTACAATACCACCAAATGGGCCGCTGTACCCGTAGTAGATAATGCTTCTCTTGCCCAAATGATTTGGAAACAAGAAACCGAGAACACCAAAGGCTTCGGTATCTACGAGAATGATGCAGGTACTACCATTACAGGAGATACAGAACACAACCACTTTGACATCTACTTTGCTACGATGGTAGATACTGACACTATTGCCGGAGAATACAGTAATAGTATTGTTTATACAGCGCTCGCTTCTGCGAGAAGCCTAGACCAAATCTCCACCAACGTCAAACGTGATAAAGCCTTTGGTGGAGCAGGGGACACAGTCCACCTAGAGTTCGACCTTGCTACCTCTGCTAGCGACCTGTCCGCAAACAACCTTACTGTTGCTATCGTTAAGCATAGTGTGGCTAGTCTCATTGACGGCGACCTGACCAACTCTAGCCTTAGTATTAGTAGTAGTGACTATGTAGAATGCACTAGTATAGAAAACGTCACCTTCACAGAAAACGGTGCTAGCCTCGACTGCGTCCTACCCGAATCTATTGACGGTATCTTAGGCAAAGGCGACGGCAAGGGCGAATACGACTTCTGGATCAAAATCAACAACTACGGCTACAACTACCTGAGCCGCTACAAAGATGGTAGCAATAATCTCGTCGCTTCCTTCACCTACGCCGGCCTCCAATCGACGACAGACGCAGAAGGAGAAAACCCGGTAGTCACAGAAATGCAGCAAATGAGTGGAGGAGTGTGTAGGAATACGAATATGTGGGGAAGCTACACTGGCGAGGACTCGCAGATTTACGACTACTTGGGCGAGGAAGGAAATAATCCGCTTCTTGCTGCCGGCACCGATACAATCGGAGTATCTAGCTTTTTCCTGATCGATAATCGAGATGACCAGAATTATCTAATACGTAGACTAGCGGACGAAAAGTGTTGGATGGTGCAAAACCTCGACCTCGACCTCGCGGCCGTAGCCAACGGTGACATCACGCTCGACAACACCAACACCGATCTCAACTCGAAAACTTCTTGGACCCCAGATACAACAACTCTCACTTCTAGCTTCATCGACGCTACAACAGCACGCACTTACGACAACGGTTGGGACTATATAACGGCTTCAAACAGAGTTGCTTCCGACTCCGCATGGGACTCTTCTCATGCTTCTCGATACATTGGCGATTATTATAACTTTTATGCAATGACAACACAAAATAGAGAAGAAACGTCTGTCGGACCAACAGAGAACTCTATTTGCGCAAAGAATTGGCGAGTCCCCACCCCAGATCATCACACTGCATTATTGAGTGCATACTCCATAACTGCGGACTCTACACAAGGCGTAACTATCTTTGCAAGTACACCATTAAACTATTATGCGTTCGGAACTATAGATACATATACGACGGGAGCTCGGACTTATGCCGGGACCGCAGGATTATATTTCGAGGCGTTCGTTGATTCTAGCGGATCAATACCTTCATTGGATTACAATACTTCCCGAGGCTATATTGAGTCATATATGCTAGATAATCGCGCTCGCGGAAAAACTATCCGCTGCGTCGCCCGCGACTAGCAATTTAACAATCAGGATTTACTGTTTGCTCCTAGGCGCGGGGAGAGTGCTCTTCGTCGGGGACGTAACCTTTACCTAAGACCGAGGAGACGTATATCCCTGA
Organism: uncultured Candidatus Saccharibacteria bacterium; assembly: GCA_964402915.1. Taxonomy (GTDB): domain Bacteria; phylum Patescibacteriota; class Saccharimonadia; order Saccharimonadales; family Saccharimonadaceae; genus Nanosyncoccus. The sequence goes on along the minus strand of CAYODV010000002.1, from coordinate 9,720 downwards.
CGTCACCGAGAAAGACCTACAGGGCTTTCTCGGCTGACCAGTGGAATGACGTCCCCGCAGGTCTTCGGCAGTCCCCGACAAGAGCGCTCGACCGCAAGCCCTAGGAGCTAATAAGCTAAGCTTCCTTCTCTCCTGAGCCTTCCAAAAAAGGACTAAACTAAAAACGATGTGACTATATTGGTTGTATAAAACATCCGTTCGAACATTTCTTTTAAGTCCTCCTATTCATGTAACGAAGGCTCAGGCGAAAGGGAAGCAAAACTGCCTCAAGCCCAACCCCTAAAATCCCCCTTCCAAAAACCTAGTAAATATGATAAAATACATGTAATTGTCTAATAAAGGTTAATAAAATGAGTTTTTCCATCTTACAGAAAATCGGTGACGCCCAGAAGAAATCTGCGGTTGTTGATGTCCGCTCCGGCGACACCGTCAAAGTCACCCAAAAAATCAAAGAAGGCGAAAAGTTCCGCTCCCAGGTCTTTGAAGGCGTCGTCGTCCGCACCGACCGCAAAGAATCCCACACCGCTCGCATCGTCGTCAGAAAAATCGCTTCTGGCGTCGGCGTCGAAAAATCTTTCCTCATCCACTCCCCCCTCGTCGAAAAAATCGAAATTGTCCGCCGCGCCAAGGTTCGCCGCAACAATTTGAGCTACCTCCGCGAACGCAGCGGTAAATCCGCTCGCCTTTCCGGCAAAGATTTCGACCGCAACGCCGTCAACACCGTTGAGGAACCGAAAGCCGAAGAACCGAAAGCCGAAGCAGAAGCCAAACCCGAAGAAAAGACCGAAGCCAAAGCCGAATAATGGCTATTCTAGGAATCGATGAAGTTGGACGTGGCCCCTGGGCGGGGCCACTTGTCATTGGCGCCGTCATTTTACCAAAAGACGAAAACGGCAACTACCCCGACTGGGTCGAACCTCTCACCGACTCCAAAAAACTCTCCGAGAAAAAGCGCGAAGCCTACTCAAAAATCATTTTAGAACACGCCTCCGCCACCGGTCTTGGCTGGGTCAACGCCAAGGAAATTGACCAGCTCGGCCTCTCGGAATCGCTCAAACTCGCCACCCGCCGCGCCGTCGAAGAAGTTCAAAAACAAAAAGTTCCCTTCACGGAAATCATCATCGACGGCACCGTCAACTTCCTGAAAAACACCAAACTAGAAAACTACGTCACCACCCTCAAAAAAGGCGACCTTCTCATCAAAGAAATCTCCGCCGCCAGTATCATCGCCAAGGTCGCCCGCGACGATTACATGAAAGAGCTCGCAAATAAATACCCCAACTACGGCTTCGACAAACACGTTGGCTACGGCACCAAGCTCCACAAAGAAATGCTAGCCAAATTTGGCCCTTGCCCCGAACATCGAATTAGCTTTAGGCCAGTAGCGACTCTTTGTTCGGCTACTTGTCCGATTCCGCAGGCGCCAGCAGTCAAAACTACAACAAGTTCACGGAACGAGTACCGGAAAGTCCCGGGCGGAGTTCCGACTGAACGTTGTAGTTTTGACGACTGCGAGCCGAGGACCAGGACAAGAGGCGAACTAAGAGCCGCTAATACTACTGAAATAGGCAGGTACGCTGAAGACATTGTAACTAATTATTTAGTTTGTTCTGGCCACACCATCATCGCCCGCAACCACAAAACCAAATTCTACGAAATCGACATCGTCTCAACCAAAGATAATAAAATCTACTTCACGGAAGTCAAATATCGCAAAAACCAATCCCGCGGCACCTCTCTCGACATGGTCACCAAACAAAAACTTAAACAAATGACTTTCGCCGCCGAATCATTCCTCAAATATTACCAAGACCTAAAAGAAAACTTCTCGCCGCTCCTCGCCGTCGGCCTCGTCCACGGCCAAGATTTCGCTTTCGACGACTGGTTCGTCTTAAAATAGCCAAAAAACTCTAGCTTTTTCTAACCGAAAGCACTATAATATATACATATGCACTTAGAGTCAGGGAAAGCTGGTAAATTCAGAGCCTTTTTCCAAAATCGTGGTAAGGCGTTTTGGGTTCCCATTTTCACTCTTGGTGTCGCTCTGCTCGGCTTCGGCATCTACTCCGCCGTCCGCGCCGTCACTACTGTCGGCTCAACTGTCACTATCAGCGTAGCCAACAACTACCGCCACTACACTTATGACAACAACGCCATTTATTACGGCGTTAGCTCCTCCGACTGGAAGCCTTGGTCAACTCGTTGGTATAACGTCGCAGGCAACGACGCCATGTGTCTTCAGGCCTGGAAGAACTCCCCCTCCGGCTCCGGCCCCGCCCTTTCTTTCACTGACGAAACCCGCGAAACCCTACTTAAACGCGTCATGCTCGCCACCGTCCCCAGCTATTCCGACGCCTCTGTCGCAGCTGGTGGTCCGAATTATTACAGCTTATTCAACGCTTCCTACGACTGGAGCTCTAAGACTTCCGCCATCACTAACCTTATGACCCGCGACACCAACATCGTTTACGGCTCCACTGACCCGCGCTACCGCAATAATGGCTCCACCAGTGAAGACCAAGTCAAATACGTCGATTATTATTATGGCTGCAGTGGCTACTACACAAGTTGTGACATGTCGTTGTCAAACTCCGAAGTCGATAGTCGCGACGCCATCTTCGCCGTCGGTCACATGATTGGCAGTAGCATTTATAATAACTACAGTACAGATTCTTACTTTGGCCTCAACAGCTCCGATAAAAGTGTTGTCGATGGCGTCCGCGGCGACATCAACTCCTGGTTCGGCAGTCATTACCCCAACGCCACCGACGCTTATGAAGTCTACGTTTCATATTTGACCGACGACGCGTCCAAACAAACTGTCGGCTGGCTCGAATACGCCGGCACCCCCGTCACCCGCATCCGCTTTTATAAAACCTCCACCACCGGCGCGCCTCTCGCTGGCGCCGTCTTCTCCATTGGCTCCTCCACCTACACTACCGGCTCCGACGGCTACACTAGCTGGATTGAAGTTGACCCCGGCAGCATCACTTATTACGAAACCACCGCCCCAAGTGGCTACGTTGGCTACACTTCCGCCCAATCCTGTACTGCCGTTCAGGGCTCCGACGTCACCTGCACCGCCCAACAAAACCGCAAAGTCAACTCCATCTACGTCAAAATCAACAAACTCGACGCCGAAACCTTAAGCTACGCCGCCCGTGGTTCGGTCAGCGTTGTCGGCTCCACCTACGGTGTTTATAACAGCGCCGCCACTCGAATCGCGACAATTACCATTGGTTCCGACGGCACTGGCACCTCCAGCGCCGCCATCCCCGAAGGCACCGGCTACTACATTCAAGAAATCTCCGCCGCCACTGGCTACACCGCCAATACCTCTCAAAAAATCACCTTCAACGTCACTTCTAGCGACACCGATGGCAGCACTAAAAGCTTTACCTCAAGTTCAACCGCTTGTACTTCCAGCTCTACCAGTGCTTGCTACTTCACGAATACCATCATCAAAGGCAAATTCAGCATGACTAAAACCGGCTACGAACTCGCGACGAGCGGCTCCGCCTCCTCGCGTAATCTAGCTGGCATCTCCTTCACTGCCGTCAACCAATCCGACTCTTCTATCTCCTACACCGTTGGCCCCACCGCCTCTAACGGCTCCGTCACCAGCCCAGACATGATTTACGGCACCTACACCGTCACGGAAATCCGCAGCGACGCTAACAACGCTTACAACCTCCTCTCCTTCACCGTCACCATTAACAGCTCTAGCACTAACGCTATCGGCGCCAAACAAGACACCATCCCCGACTCCCCCAGCCTCACGACAGTCGCCCGCAACTCCAGCTCCACCGCCACCAGCCCCGACAAGGAAATCGAAATCTCCGCCTCCGCCGGCGTCACCGACCGCATTACCTGCTCCGGCCTTCAGAGCGGCGCCCAGTATCAGCTCCGCGGCCAACTCTGGGACATCTCCGCTAACACCCAAATCTCACCCACCGGTACCAGCACCTTCACCGGCGCCAGTGGTGGCGGCTGTGGCAACCTCGACATGATTTTCTCCAGCTTTGACTCTTCGCCTTACATGGGCAAAAAACTCGGCATCAAACAATACCTTTACAAAAACAACGGCACTAGCTCCAGTCCCGACTGGGTACTCATCTTCATTCACAACGCCAGCCTCTCCGACACCGATGAACAAGTCACCGTCAAAACCATTGAAATCACCACCACCGCCAACTCCGAACGCTCTAACAACAAAGAACTCGCCGCCGGCAAAGTCAAAGTCCTTGATACTTATGAAATCGTTGGCCTTGTTAACGGCCAAACTTACACCCTCAAAGGTTACGTCAAAGATGCCAGCGGTAACACCATCGTCACCGCCACAAACACCATCAGCATGACTCTCGCCACCGGCGCCAAATACACCGGTGTCATGGAATTTGAACTTGACTCCACGCCCTATGTCGGTCAAACTCTTTACGTCACTCAAGAGCTTTACCTCGCCGGTGCCAGCTCGCCCGTCGTTACCCATACCGGCACCGCCTCAAACGGCGAAACCGTCACCGTCCTCACTCCCACCCTCATCACCAACGCCACCAATAATGGCGACGGCTCCAAAGAACTTGAAGTCGGCGACGTCACCGTTAAGGACACCGTCGCCTACGAAGGCCTTGCCGCCGGCAGCACCTACACCATCAAAGGCGAACTCTGGAAACTCAACGCCGACGGCTCAAAAGGCACTCGCGTTGCCACCTCCGAAGGCACCATCTCCGCCACCAGCGAAAACGGCAGTACCAGCCTCACCTTCTCCATCGACGCCATCGAAAAATGCGCCGTCTCAAACAAACTTGTTCTCCCTTGTAAGTTCGTCGTCTTTGAATATCTCTATTACGGCGGCCACTCCACGCCATTCTCCTCCCATGAAAACGTTGCTGACACCGCCCAAATCGTCTCCGTAAAGACCCCCACCCTCGCCACCGTCGCCGAAGATTCTCAAAACGAAACCAAATACTTCTCCGTCGGCACCGTCAGCCCAATCGACGAAGTCACTTACACCAACCTCGTCTCCGGCCAACGCTACATCCTCGTCTCTTACCTAGTCGACGCTTCCACCGGCGCCGTCATCACCGATGCTGACGGCAACGAAGTTTACGCGCGTGAAGAATTCCCAGCCTCCGCCGGTACCGCCAAAGTCACCATCGACCGTTACAGCACCTTCGATTCCACCCTCCTTTACGATTATTCTCTCGGCTCCAACCAAAAGAAATTCGTCATTTACCAAACTCTTTATTACGGCGACATTGAACTTGTTTCGCACTCCGACCTCACCGACGCCGACCAAACCCTCCAAATCGGCGTACCAAAACTTGCCACCTCCGCCACCTGGAAATTCGATGGCTCGCACTTCCTGGGCGTTGGCGACGTCACCATGAAAGACTACGTTGAATACGAAGGCCTCGTCGAAGGCGAATGGTACACCATCGTTGGTTCCATGATTGACCCAGAAACCGGCAACATCGTCGAAATTGACGACGAGTTCGTCGAAAACTCCAAATCCTTCAAAGCCGACACCGACGGCAAAGGCACCGTCGCCCTAGAAATCAACTTAAACACCGTCTCGCTCCAAGGCCGCAGCTTCGTCGTTTACGAACGTCTTTATCGTAGCGAAGCCAAACACGGCGATGGTCGCCTCCTCGCCGTCCACGAACCCGAACTTGACGAAGACGAACAAACTATCACCGTTAAGGTCGCCAAAATCGAAACCGTGGCGACCGATAAAACCGACGGCGACAACGTTCTCGCTCACGAAAACGGCCAAACCATCCACGACGTCGTCAGTTATGACGGTCTCCTCATGGACGAAGAATATACCCTTTACGGCTACCTCTACGACAAAACCAATAATCGCATCCTCCTCGACGCCGACGGTAAGCGCATTGAAGCTAGCACCACTTTCGCCACCCCCACAAAGAAAGACTCTGGCGAAATTGAAATGGATTTTTCGGTCGACGCTCACGACCTCCCAGGCGCAGAAATTGTAGTTTACGAATATCTCTTCGCCGGCGATACTATTCCAGAAGGCGAAGATGGCTACCCCGACATCGAACAAGCTGTCACTAAACACGCCGACCCCAACTCCGCTAACCAAACCGTCCGCGTCTCCATGCGCGTCGGCACCCAGGCCGTTGACGCCTACGATGGCGACCAAACTATCGGCGTCGGCGCTGCCACCATCATCGACAACTTCAAATACGAAGGTGCTGCTATGGGTAAGACCTATCGCGCCCGTGGCTACCTCGTCTATAAAGACAATCCCGACACCAAAGTTCAAGGCGTCGAAGTCCTTTGCGAGACCGTTATTGGAACCGATGACGACGAAGATGATGACGAAGATGGGGACGAAGAAGCAGAAGATTCTATCGACGAGGTTACTTCCGAAGAAAGCTGCACTCGCACCCATGTTGACATCACCGCCAAAACCGACCCCTTCGTCATTGGCGATGAAGGCACCGAAGAAACCACGGGCGTCGTTAAACTTTACTTTGAAATCGACACTCGCGAACTCGCGGGCAAGTCTGTCGTAGTTTACGAAGAACTCTATCTCGTCAATGATGATGGCACCGAAGAACTCGTCGCCGAACACAAAGACCCGACCGATGCCGATCAGACCGTTCTCGTCGCCACGCCTAAAATCCACACCACTGCCACCAGCTCTACTGGCGGTAAAGAACTCGCCACTTCCGGCGAAGTCACCATCGTCGATGTCGTCAAATACGAAGGCCTCGTTCGCGGCACCACTTACGTCCTTCACGGCGAGCTCATCGACAAAGCCTCTGGCAATCGCCTCTCCGCTAGTGGCGTCACCGAGGTTCTCTGGGAATTTGTCCCCGACCGTGACAGCGGGGAAGAAACCATCGAATTTACCATCACTGCCGATGGCCTCGCCGGCAAAGCCATCGTTGTCTTTGAAGAACTCTACATCTACCCCGCAGACGACGAAGACAAGATCGCCGAACATAAAGACCTAAACGACGAAGATCAAACCACCTGGATTGGCCCCGCGAAGCCAAACACCGGTCTCTTCACTCGCGTCCTTGAGGGCGTTAAGCAAGGCAACCCCCTCGTCGTCTTCTCCGGCCTTACTCTGCTCGCCTTTGGTGGCTGGCTCGGCGTCCGCTTCGTCCGCAACTATCGCCTCAAGCATGGCTTGTAAACGGTAAATATTTCTCCGGATTTCCCCAAACCCGTAACATAGTTTTCTGTCGTCTTCTTTCCGTTCGCCACCACCAAACCACCATCAAGACCACAATCGGCACATACCAAAGCCACACCAGCGGATTTCCTTTCGGCATCGTTACAATAAACGCCGTTTGCTTTGAGAAAAACTCCATCACCGCCAAGTGATAATCAAGGAGTAACGTTGTAATTTTTACAACAAACCACTCTATAAAATCCACCAAAAACCACGCCGGCAGTAGCCCAATCAGCCCCACTAGCGCCGTCAGTCCCATCGCAAAGGGAATCGTCGGCAAAATCAGCACATTCGCCACCAAAGAAATCACGGAAATCGACCCAAAATAATAAACCAAAATCGGCGCACACATCACCGTCGCCGCCACGCTCGCCATCAGCATCTCCGCCACTGCTCCTGGTTTCTTCGTTTCTTTCCTCCGCCCATAGAAAAACTCCTTCATCATTGGCGCAATCACCATAATCCCAATAAACGACGCAAACGACAGCAGCCACCCCACATCCACCACATAAAGCGGATTAATCGTTAGCGTTGCCGCCATCGCAATCAAAATCACTTTTCCCGCACCAATTTTCCGCCCATAATACCAACCGAGAAGCGACAGCCCCGCCACGATCGCCGCCCGCGTAATGCTCGCCGTCCACCCCACAATTTGCCCAAAAATCAAAATACACACCGCGCTAAACAGTAGTCCCGCAAATCGTGACACTTTCCCAAACCGCTTCTTAATAAACTCCACAATAATCGCCAGATGCGTCCCGCTCGCCACCACCAAATGCGACAACCCCACCGCCCGGAGCATCTCCTTCGTTTCATCATCCAGCCCGTCTTTCATCCCAACAAGATACGCCAGCCCCAGCTTCGCCTCGCGCCCGCCCAGCGCCCCGTCCACGCTCTCCGCAAAACCATCACGCACGCTTAGCGCAATCCCTTGCGGGCCTTTATTCGCGCCATTTTTTCGCTCCTCCTCTGGCATCATCGCCACCCTCACCACCGCCAAAACGATCAGGCCCACCATCGCCGCCACAAAACCAACACTCAAGATTTTTTTACCCATATATAATATATAGTATGATACAATAGAGGTATGCCAAAATCAAACGTTTCTCCTAAACCAGTCAAAAAATCTCCCACGAGCCGCGCCTCAAATTTCGTTCGCTCGCTCATCTTTTTCGCTTTTATTGCCTTACTTTGCTCCGCTCTTATTAACTCCCTTAACGGCGGCACCAAATCCCTCGAAACCGTTCCGCTCTCGTCCGTCATCTCTCGCGCCAACGACCCTAACGGCAACATCTCCAAAATCACTGTTAGCGGCAACGTCCTTAAAATCACCCTAAAAGGGAAGGACTACCCAACCGAAGAATCCCGCAAAGACCCCTCCGGTACCCTCTATGACCAAGGTCTTGTCGACTATTGCGCCAGCCTTGAAGACGCCGAAGCCAAGGCCTCTTGCAAAGCCTCATACCCAACCATCGAATACGTTGAAGCCACCGACATTTGGGGTACCGTCCTCGACATCGCCATCATCGTCCTCCCCGTCCTCGCGCTCATCCTCTTCTTCTCCTACATGATGCGCCAAGCCCAGTCCATGAACAATCAAAACATCGGCTTCGGCAAGGCCAAAGCCCGCGTTTACGGCCCGGACAAGAAAAAGGTCACCTTCAAGGACGTTGCCGGCAACGAATCCGCCAAACAAGACCTCGAAGAAATCGTTGACTTCTTAAAACACCCAAAGAAATACGAAACTCTCGGCGCTAAAATCCCGCGCGGCGTTCTGCTCGCCGGCGACCCCGGCACCGGCAAGACCCTCATGGCTCGCGCTGTCGCCGGTGAAGCCAACGTTCCGTTCTTCTCTATCTCTGGCTCCGAGTTCGCAGAAATGTTCGTCGGCGTGGGCGCTTCCCGCGTTCGCGACCTCTTCCAAAAGGCCAAGAAAAACGCTCCGTCGATTATCTTCATCGACGAAATCGACGCCGTCGCCCACAAGCGCGACGCTCGCGGTGGCGCCGGCCGCGAAGACGAACAAACCTTAAACCAAATCCTCGTTGAGATGGACGGCTTCGACAACGAATCCGGCGTCATCGTCATCGCCGCCACCAACCGCGTCGACATGCTCGACAAAGCCCTCCTCCGCCCCGGCCGCTTTGACCGCCACGTCAACGTCGTTCTGCCGGAACGCAAAGACCGCCTCGACATCCTCAAGGTTCACTTCAAAAACAAGCCCGTCTCCACCGACCTAGATTTGAACTCCCTCGCCGCCAAGACTGCCGGCTCCGCTGGTGCCGACCTCGCCAACATCGCGAACGAAGCCGCCATCACCGCCGCCCGTCTCGGCCACAAAGAAATCACCAACGCAGATTTAACCGAAGCCTTCGAACGCGTCGCCATCGGCCCCGAAAGAAAATCAAAGGTCATGAACGACAAAGAAAAGAAAATCACCGCCTATCACGAAGCTGGCCACGCCATCGTCGGCCACGTCCTCCCCGACTCCGACCCCGTCCATAAAGTCA
>CAYODV010000001.1:0-60079 GCA_964402915.1 uncultured Candidatus Saccharibacteria bacterium | reverse complement strand
TTTGCCAAAGCTGTGCAATGCCACTAACTTCAGAAGATATGTATTCTACTGAAAAGGACAGCAGTATCAATAAAGACTACTGTAAGTGGTGTTATAAAGATGGCGAATTCGTAGATAAGGTTTCCATGGAAGAATATATCGAAATGTGCTCGAAGTTTGGCGAACAGGCCGGTATGACGAACGAGCAAATGAAAGAATATTGCACGAAAGTATTTCCAACACTCAAGAGATGGAAGAAAGCGTAATGTGGCAAGCACCAAAGAATATCGCGATTTTATCTTAGAACAACTGTCGGAAGCGCCGAACATTACTTGCCGGCCGATGATGGGCGAATTCTTGCTTTACTCCGATGGTATTTTATTTGGTGGCATCTACGACGACCGCCTACTCCTCAAAACCGTTCCCGAAACCACCAAATACCAAATGCCCGAAGAACTCCCATACCCCGGCGCCAAACCAATGTACCTCGTCGAAGAACTTGACAACAAACCCCTCCTCACCGAAATCGCCATCACCACCCTCACCGGACTAGCTAAGAAATAATCTTTTTTTGGAGACCTATTCCATCGTTGCGCTGTGCTTTTTTGCAAAGTAAGAACTTGAGCTTCCTCATAAACTACAGTTAAAGCAATATTCATAAAATAACATAAGCGCTTTAGTCAAATTTTAATCCAAGATAAGCAGAACGTGATCAAGCGGCTTCAACAGAGAAGAAAATTGCTTAAAGTTTACTTGACAAAAATTTCATTTTTGATATTATTGAAAAGTAACGTGGAGGTAAAGCGAAGGCTCGTCGTTGAGCGAAGCCTCCGTGTTATGTATATTAAGCGTCCCATTAGCACATCCTAGGTAAGTGCAGCTTACTGTACATTACAAACTAAGCCGCCGAATGGGCGGCGGCAGGAAGGACAGGTTTTAAGAATGGAAAAATTCATTCTAAACAACCAATCCCAACCCAACGGGGATTTCGAGGTGCATAGGCTTAATAGTTGCAATCATCTCCCGCTCGAAAAGGATAGGATTTATTTGGGGCAATTCTCAAATTGCCACGATGCGATCAAAACGGCCCGAGCGAGATATCCCCATATAGCTGAGTGGATTGACGGGTGCTACTATTGTTGTAACGCTTGCCACACCAGCTAACCAGGAAGGCGGTTCAAGGACCGCCTTTCTCAAACATATGTCTAATCAAAGGAGTTGAAAAATGAGATCAAAGCAAAAGAAAGCCAGAGATTTTTACGACGAGCACGTAAGGCTTGCGTGCGCTACATTCGGTATATCTGTGCTCGTATTCATAATCATCTATATGTTCGATAAGCTTGACACTGCCAGTCTTCTCGGGCTCGTAAATGCACAGAACTCAAGAAAGTGGCTTGAATTTACTGTAAATTATTTCGGTATGGTTTCTTCGGCCTTTATCGGATTCATAGGCGCAATAATGGCCGTCAACTTAACACTAAAAAAGGAAAGTGAATTCAGGAAAGAAACCAGCCGCAAAAACGTCATGCCGTTGATTAAGATCAAAATGAGCCCTATTGGCATAGACGAAAAGACGTCCGTAGCTATCGAATCGCCAGACAAAAAAAGACGGACGGTCTTATCAATCCCTCTCTCCTTCAAAAATGTCGGTCAACGCGAGATGTACGACGTTTGGGTCGGAGGCGTAAAGTGCGGTTCGGAAGAAAGCGGAAAATATCGCAAAATTGCACCGATTATCTATAAGAACGATGACTACAGCAATCGTATCGAATCGTCAATAAACAGACAACAGCAGAGCGACAACGTAAAGGTTTCATTTAAAGTCTACTTCAGAGATTGCTATAAAAACTGGTATTATCAAGAAATTATAGGAAATGAGTTCAGTAATTATAGCAAAAATTGCAGCATTGACACTTTCGAGATAAAAAGCGCCCCAGTATTGATTAGCGAAATAAAACTTCCAGAAGCCATTAAGAATAAATAAGACCGATAACTTCGCCACCAAGTAGGTGTGCTCCTCTGGAGGAAAAAGATATATGGCATAGCACTATAAATTATCCTTCGTGAGGTGATGTTGAAGACGCTACTTGTCCAGAAGAGCACACTTCATATGATATAATAGAAGGCAAGCTATTCATCATTTTAACTCGGAGTTTTACTTTATGGCTGACACCAAAAAAGAACAGGAGCGCGCTGAATTACATCGTACTATTTGGAATATCGCCAACGATCTACGCGGTTCAGTAGATGGCTGGGATTTCAAGCAGTACATCCTTGGCATGCTCTTCTATAGATTCGTTTCTGAGAACTTAACTAATTACATAAATAAAAACGAACGCGATACCGGTGACACAAGCTTTGACTACGCCAATATCTCCGACGAGCAGGCCGAAATAATCCGCGAAGATATGATAGCCACTAAAGGTTTCTTTATTCTGCCGAGCCAGCTCTTTAAGAACGTTCGCAAAAACGCACGAAACGACGAGAATCTAAACGAAACACTCGAAAAAGCTCTAAACTCCATTGAAGACTCTGCAAAAGGCCATGATTCCGAGTATGATATGAAAGGTCTCTTTGATGACCTCGACGTCAATAGTAACAAACTGGGTAGTTCCGTGGCAAAGCGCAATGAACATCTCGCTCAACTTATGGATGGTGTTGGCGAGATGAAACTCGGCAATTACCAAGATAATACCATCGACGCATTCGGCGACGCCTACGAATTCCTTATGGGCATGTATGCATCGAGCGCCGGTAAATCTGGTGGTGAATTCTTTACTCCGCAGGAAGTTTCAGAACTCCTAACTAAACTTGTTGTCATGGGTAAAACATCTGTCAACAAGGTTTACGATCCGGCTTGTGGTTCTGGTTCTCTTCTCCTCAAGTCCGCAAAAATTCTCGGTCGCGACAATGTCCGTCAAGGTTTTTACGGTCAGGAAATTAACATTACGACTTACAACCTCTGTCGCATCAACATGTTTCTACACGATATCGACTACGATAAATTCGACATCGCACTTGGGGATACGCTCACGGACCCACAACACTGGGACGATGAACCGTTCGAGGCAATCGTGTCCAACCCGCCATACTCAATCCACTGGGAAGGTGAGAGCAACCCAGTCCTCATCAACGACCAACGTTTCTCTCCTGCTGGCGTTCTAGCCCCTAAATCAAAAGCCGACCTCGCATTTATCATGCACTCGCTTTCTTGGCTCGCAACAAATGGCGCAGCTGCAATCGTTTGCTTCCCAGGTATCATGTACCGCGGTGGCGCCGAACAGAAGATTCGCAAATACCTAGTAGATAATAACTTTATAGATGCCATAATCCAACTGCCAGACAACTTATTCTACGGCACGAGCATCACAACCTGCATTATGGTTCTTCGAAAGAGCAAATCCGAAAACTCAACATTATTCGTCGACGCAAGCAAAGAATTCATTAAAGCCACAAACAGCAACAAGCTAACCGACGCAAATATCGAGAAGATTCTTGAATGGATAAAAGAGCGTAAAGATGTCGACCATCTCGTTCGCCTAGTACCAAACAGCGAAGTAGCTGAGCAGAACTACAACCTTTCTGTATCAACTTACATAGAACCGGAGGATAGTTGCCCCAAGATAGACATTAAAAAGCTCAACGCCGAAATTAAAGAAATTGTAGCTCATGAAAACGAACTTCGCCAAAAGATCGATAAGATAATTGAAGAAATCGAAGGAGGTGAACATGCTGCCTAGCGATTTTAAGTTCCTCATTTACAAATCAAAGGACGAAGAGGTATTCATCAACCCCATTATTAAGGATGAGAGTATTTGGCTAACTCAAAAACTTATGGCGGAATTATTCGGCGTAAACGTTCCGGCGATTAGTAAACATTTAAAAAACATATTCGAAGAGGGCGAGCTAGACCAAAATGTGGTAGTTTCCAAAATGGAAATAACCACAAGCCACGGCGCGATTATCGATAAGACCCAGTCGCAACAGGTAACGCTCTACAATCTCGACGCCATTATCTCCGTTGGCTACCGCGTCAATTCATCACGAGCAACGCATTTCAGAATTTGGGCAACGAAAGTCCTTAGAGAATACTTAACAAAAGGTTTCGTTCTTGACGATGACAGATTAAAACAAGGTGAAACGGCCTTCGGTAAAGATTACTTCCGCGAGCTCCTGGAACGCGTACGTTCAATTCGCGCAAGCGAGAGACGTATTTGGCAACAAATTACCGATATTTTCGCTGAATGCAGCATCGATTATGACAAAAATTCCGAGATAACGCACGACTTTTACGCAATGATTCAAAACAAATTCCATTACGCCATCACCGGCCAAACAGCAGCCGAAATAATTGACACACATGTCGACCGCTCAAAACCAAACATGGGCTTAACAACTTGGAAAAATTCACCAAACGGCAGGATCCTTAAATCCGATGTTACGGTTGCAAAAAACTATCTAGACGAAAACCAAATCCGCAGGCTTGAACGCGCCGTTACTGGATTCTTCGATTATATTGAAGACTTAATCGAGAATGAAGTTACTTTCACGATGGAAGACTTTGCGAGAAGTGTTAACGAATTTCTAAACTTCCGTCGTTTCAAGATTCTAGAAGGCAAGGGTCGCATCTCAAAGAAAGAGGCCGATAGAAAAGCGATTGCTGAATATACGGAGTTTAACAAAACTCAAAAAATAGATTCAGACTTCGATAAAGAAGTTAAAAAAATGATTGGGGAGTGCAATGAGCAAGATAGATGAATTAATTAAAGAAAAATGTCCAGATGGCGTAGAGTATAGGCCGCTTGGTGATATCTGCAAATTTATCCGTGGCAAAGGAATGTCCAAGTCCGATAAAAACGATGGCGACACGAATATTATCCTTTATGGGGAACTCTATACCACCTACGGGAACTACATAACCAAAATTGTATCACACGCTGACTTTGATAAAGCAAAAAACTCTACTCTACTTCAGAAAAACGATATCGTAATTCCTATATCGAGTACCACTAAAGAGGCTCAAATAGGAAAAGCCTCGGCAATCTGCGTAGACGAGCCTGTTTATTTAGGAGGCGATGCATTATGTTTAAGACATGGACAAATTCCGGGCTTTCTTGTACATCTTTTAAATAGTGCTTGGTTTGAACAAAGAAAAATGAAATATGTTCGCGGCACAACTATTATGCATCTATCCCCTGACGGTATAAAGAAAATTAAAATCCCAGTACCGCCACTTGAAATTCAACAAGAAATCGTCGGGATGCTAAACTCATTTACGGAGCTGGAAGCGGAGCTGGAAGCGGAGCTCACTAAGAGAAAACAGCAATACGAGCATTATCGTGACCATCTTCTCTCATTCGAGAATATAGCCTGTGAGGGGGGGCAAGTTGAATGGCTCACGCTCGGTGATATCGGTTAAGTTTGTATGTGCAAACGCATACTCAAGAATCAAACGCAAAATGCCGGCATTCCGTTCTTTAAAATCGGAACCTTCGGCAAAAAGGAAGATTCATATATAGCGCCAGAATTATTTGAAGAATATAAGAGAAAATATAGTTACCCTAAAAAAGGCGACGTCTTGATTTCTGCTGCCGGAACGATAGGAAGAGCCGTAGTATTCGACGGAGCGCCGGCATATTTCCAAGATTCAAATATAGTTTGGATAGATAATGATGAAGAAAAAGTCACAAATAGATATCTCTACTATTTCTATCAGACGAAACCTTGGCGAGTTTCGTCCGGCGGAACGATCGCCAGGATTTACAACAATGATATTAGGGCTGTAAAAATCCCCGTCCCAACGAAGGATATCCAGCAACGCATAGTCTACGTTCTCGATAACTTTGACGCCGTTTGTAATGACCTAAAAATTGGCTTGCCGGCCGAAATCAAAGCGCGAAAAAAGCAATACGAATATTATCGCAACAAACTTCTCTCTTTCGATGGAAAGAAATAGATAATATGGAAGGCGAGTATACTAATCTTAACGAAATATCAGAAAAGATAATTAGTGCTGGAGATAATAGTACTTTTTTAATCTTTGCGAATAATTCTACTGGTAAAACAACTATTTCAAGATACTTGAGCTCTAAAAAGGAGCCAGAGGAATGCCTCTGTTTTAACACTTTTATGGAAGAATCGTTTACCTGGATGAATGATTTAGAGAATGACGAGTTTTATATAGAAGTTAATAACTCAATTATTGATGACGCTATCATCACCCAAGGCCTGGATGGTGAAATTAAAGAAAAGTTTAAGGAACTAGTAGGGTCCAAAATAGAACCGAATTTTGTTATAGAAAATAACAGAATATCAAAAATTACTTTTTCGCTTGCCACCGGCGACGACGCTGAAAATAATAGAGAGTCAATAAAAATATCAAAAGGCGAAGAATCAATTTTTGTATGGTCTATTTTAGTGTTCTTGCAAAGATGGTCATAGAAGAAAAAGATAACGAAAATTCAGATTATGCCAACTTAAATTATATTGTCATAGACGATCCAATTACGTCGCTAGGAGAAGAAAAAATTACAGCCGTAGCTTACGATATTTCAAATTCTATTCTAAGAATGGTCTCGTCCTTACGAAAAAATGGCAAGGAGGTTGGCATCTTAATCATGACACTAATCGATCATTATTTAATATATTGGCCAGCAGAGAGAATAAAGCCAAAAAATATAGAATATCTAAAAATAGTTCCAGTTTTATTGTGGAGGAGCAAGATAGTTCACCATTCGGATATCATATAGAAGAAATAAAGATCATAAAGGGCATTATCGACAACGGCGGAGCTATCGAAAAAATACATTTTAATATGTTTAGAAATATATTGGAAAAGACTGCTTCATTTTTGGGATACGGCGGCGGAAACTGGAAAGAATGCCTAAGCGATAATTTAGATAAAAAGGGCATTGTCGTCCAGTTATTGCAAAGCTACTCCCATAGTAGAATATCAGAATTAGACGACAAGAAGATATATAATTCAGACGACATAGAACTATTTAAAACCTTCTTTAAGCAGTTTATTAAAGATTATAAATGGGATATTGATAACATCTTGCGTCAGTAGTGTTCGATGTGCATAAAAATGTTATAATTATAACATGGGCAGATACAATATAATCTCGGAAAGCGAAGTCTCTACGGTACTCGCTGAATATAAGCCTGAAGATAAAAAATATGCGGCTTACCAAAGCGAAGCCGAACTCGAGCAAGAATTAATTCGGAACTTGCAAGAACAAGGCTATGAATATTTACCGATACATAATCCATACGGCCTTGAAGATAACCTAAGAGCCCAGCTGGAAAAATTAAATAAATACAAATTTACCGATTCTGAATGGTTCCGATTTTTTGTTGAAAAAATTGTTGGGAACTCTGAGGGGATTGTCGAGAAGACGCGCAAAATCCAAACCGATTATGTCCAAATTCTCGAGCAAGACAATGGGCTAACGAAGAATATTTATCTTATCGACAAGAAAAACGTTCATAATAACACCCTCCAGGTTATTAATCAATACGAAGCCAAAACCACAGATGGCGCCAAGCGTGATAATCGCTATGACGTTACTATTCTCGTCAACGGTTTACCGCTCGTCCATATCGAACTCAAGCGCCGCGGGGTAGAGATTCGCGAGGCCTTTAATCAGATAAAGCGATACTCTCGCGAAAGTTTCTATTCAGGCGACGGTCTTTTTGAATATGTTCAAATCTTTGTAATCTCTAATGGCACCCATACAAAATACTATTCAAACACGACGCGCGAAAGCCATATTAAAGAGCTTGGGCGCGAAGGTCGCAGAAAATCCAAAAAGACAAGTAATAGCTTTGAATTCACAAGTTACTGGGCAGATGCAAAGAACAAGACGATTCCGGATTTAGTAGATTTTGCCAAGACATTCTTCTCAAAGCATACGATTCTCAATATTTTGACGCGCTACTGTGTTTTCGATACCGACAATAAACTACTCGTGATGCGCCCATATCAAATCGTAGCAACCGAAAGAATCATTAATCGCATAGAAACCTCAACAAACTACAAGAAACTTGGCCGGGCGGCCGCAGGCGGCTATATTTGGCATACTACCGGCTCGGGGAAAACATTGACAAGCTTCAAGACTGCTCAGCTCGTAGCAAAGATGCCGTATATCGATAAGGTCTTATTCGTAGTAGACCGCAAAGATCTAGATTATCAGACAATGAAAGAATACGACCGCTTTGAAAAAGGTGCTGCAAATGGCAACACTTCAACACGCGTCCTTCAAAGGCAGCTCGAATCGGATAATTCGCGCATTATTGTAACAACAATCCAGAAACTTGGCGTATTCATCAAGAAAAATCCAGAACACGAAGTATATCAAAAACACGTCGTAATCATCTTTGACGAATGTCATCGCTCGCAATTTGGCGATATGCACACCGCAATTGCAAAGGCATTCAAGAATTACCATCTATTTGGCTTTACCGGCACGCCGATTTTTGCGTCCAATGCCGGCAGTAGTGGCAGTCCGATGCTAAGAACGACAGAACAAGCCTTTGGCGACAAGCTTCACACGTACACGATTGTAGATGCCATCAACGACAAAAATGTGCTTCCATTCCGCATCGACTATATCAATACCGTCAAAGAGAAGAGTGATATCGCCGATAAACAAGTAAGTAGCATCGACCGCGAGCATGCGTTGCTCAGCGACGAACGCGTTTCAATAGTTACTTCATACATTCTTGACCATTTCGACCAAAAGACCAAAAGGAATCAATTCTATAGCTTTAATCGCACGATGAACGTGGCTGACGTTGTAAGGTTTGGCGATTCAAAACGCGAGACATTGCTTAGTAGGATAAGCGGCTTTAACTCTATTTTTGCAGTTGCGTCCATTCCGGCCGCAATGAAGTACTATACTGAGTTTAAAAAGCAACTTGACGAGAGAAACAGCGCGCTTAAAATCGCAACAATCTTTAGTTTTGCACCAAATGAAGATGATCCAGATGACATATTTCCGGATGAAGATTTCGATACATCTACGCTTGATCAAAATTCTCGCGATTTTCTCGAGTCAGCGATTTCTGATTATAATAAAGCTTTCAACACAAATTATGATACATCTAGTGATTCGTTCCAAAACTACTACAAAGATTTATCTTTACGCGTAAAGAACCGCGAAGTAGATCTGCTTATCGTCGTCAATATGTTCCTGACTGGCTTCGACGCAACGACGCTCAATACGCTTTGGGTAGATAAAGAATTGAAGATGCATGGCTTAGTGCAAGCGTTCTCGCGCACTAACCGCATTCTTAACTCCGTCAAGCAATTCGGCAACATCATTTGCTTCCGTAACTTAGCTGAAAAAGTCGACGAAGCAATTGGTTTATTTAGCGACCGCGACGCGAGCGGCATCGTACTCCTAAAGAGCTACGACGAGTACTTCAATGGCTACGACGAAAACGGCGAACATAAAGTCGGCTACGCCGAGTTAATTACCGAGCTTTCCGAGAAATTTCCGCTTGGCGAACGCATTGAGGGCGAACAGAATCAAAAAGACTTCATTAAACTATTTGGCAAAATCTTAAGGATGCGCAATATTCTCACCTCGTTCGACAGATTCGAGCAAGAAGATATCTTGTCGCCAAGAGATTTGCAGAATTATCAGAGCGAATATCTCGACCTATATCAAGAACTACGCCCATCTGGTCAGACTGAAAAAGAAGATGTAAATGACGACCTGGTATTCGAAATTGAACTCGTGCGCCAAGCGGAAGTTAACGTCGACTACATTCTTGCACTGGTCGCTAAGTATCACGAAACTAACTGCGAGAACAAAGATATTCTCACGAGCATAGACAAAGCCGTCGACGCGAGCATTGAACTCAGAAGCAAAAAGGAACTCATCCACGACTTTATCAATCTCTACTCTTTGCATGAGAATGGCGAAATTCACGACGCATGGCAACGCTTTATCAATGCTGAACGCGAAAATGAACTTACTAAGATCATTGAGGATAACAATCTAAATCCTACAGAAACTAGAAGGCTTATCGCTAACTCATTCCGCGATGGCGTATTTAAGACCACAGGAACCGACGTAGATCGCATTATACCAGCTATGTCACGCTTTGGCGACAGTAATCGCTCGGGTAAGAAAAAGGGCGTTATTGAGCGCCTTGTGAGCTTCTTCGAGAAATATTTCGGAGCAATCTAAAGACTTACTAGGTGGGCATTTTTTAACCCAATCTCCAGACCAACCTCCTCACATATCATCCAATTTCACTTAAAACGTGATATGCATATAGCTATCAGTTTATCGCGGAACGCTATTTAGATAAAATATCTTTCAGCGTGACACCGTCGGCGTTTTTCCACTCGGATAAGCCGTTTGCGTTCCTGCCTAGGACAACAGCAGCAGCTGTTGATGGCGATGGGAAAGAGCAATCTTTTGCAAAATGATCATTGATTATTGTTCTATCGGTTCGAAGCTGCTCCCATTTTCGTCTTAGGCTATTCGAACTAGCCTTTTTGAATTCTGTCCTGCTCTGTGAACCTTTTAGCACCACAAACTCATTGTCGAGCATTTTGCCGTGCGCCTTTATACCTACGGATTCAATATATAGATCTCCCGAAATAGACTGTTTTTCTGCCGTCGCAATAAAAGCTCCGCATCCCAAGAAATCAACCAGCATAGTTGTATAATAAATAAATTCTTTCATGTCTTCGGCATCGAAAACGGAAAGACTCGATTTTGTCGGTATACTTTTGTTTAGAACTTTATAATACTTCGTTTCGATTGCTTTTTGATAGAAGTAGTGTTCGAGATACTTCGCATGAGCTTTATTGAGCCCATTTCCTTTTCTGGTGACAATATAAGCTTCTTGCCATGTATCCTCTCCCATGTGCTGCTCAATTCGCTTATATAAATTTTCGCCCTCACCAACATAGATATCGGTTCCATCCAAATCGTTACCAATCAAGAAATAGATGCCGGTATTTTTAATTTCTGGTAGCGATGCGCTATCAGAAAACCGAGGTTTTGGTATCTTAAAACATACCCCATCCCAATTCGACAAACTACAAATAATCCTCCCACTAGGAGAAAAATCTTTAAATAACAATTCGCACTTCTTTTCAAACATAGAACAACTCAAACAAAATTGGTGAGCCGGGAGGGACTCGAACCCTCGACACCAAGCTTAAGAGGCTCGTGCTCTAACCAGCTGAGCTACCGGCCCATATCGGGACTTTGCTCACCGCGATTTGTGATGTTCTGTGACGCCTTGGCTCGTGCTCCGCTAAAACGGTCTCGGACATTCGTCCTCAAACAAGAGCTGAGCTACCGGCCCACTCACTCCCGACATTATACCACATTTTCTAGAAACTGCCTAGACTAAACGCGCCCCGAACGAATCAAAACGGTCAAAAAAACGCAACTTTGAGCCCAGAACTTACGATTATTTCTTCACAATCACATAAACCCCCACCCCAAGAAGCACCAAACCCAGCCCGCCGAGAATAATCCAAGCGATGTTCTGGTTTTCTCCTGCGACGATAAACTCCTCAACTTTCGCAGGATTGTACAAAATGTCAATCTTATCATTAATGCGATACGCCGGCGTATTTGAGCCACTGCCAAGCTCCTTTTCAATCGTCCGCCCATCAGCCTCATAACTGACAATCGGATAGTACATATAGCGCACCCCCTCCGACGAGGTGTCGATGTCTTCACGCATATCCACCACCGTCGCTACCGCTTTTTCCGTGCAAACTTTCACGAGCTCCCCCGCGCGGAAATACGAATAAACTCCCACGCCCATCAAAACCACGCCGAGAATGGCGGGAATAAACTTTTTGAACTTTTCCATCTTCAAATCCTTGTTTAACTTAATATTATTATATCATCAAATCAAACTTCAATCACTCCTGCTTCCATGTCACGGAGAATCTGCTTTTTGTAGCGCTCCTCCTCAGAAAACACGCACCCGCAATACTTCTGCATATACATCCCCAGCTCCCGCGCCTTTTTCTGCCCCTCGCGGAAGCCGACACGAAAATCCCGATAAACAAATTGAACACCCGACATCTCAGAAAGCTCCTCGCAAACGCGAATAATCTCCTCATGCTTCTGATATGGCGACACGAGGAGCGTCGTCGTAAAGGCGTCGAACCCATGCTCGCGCGCATATTTGACCGTCTGCGACAACCTCGCCCGATAACAATACTTCACGCACCGATTCGGAATGTCAGAAGAAACGGCTTTACAAAAATTGTCCAGCCCGTAATCCTCTACGAAAATCCCGCGCACACCAATCGACTTTACATAATCCCGCAGGCAATCCCGCCGCGCCTTATATTCCATATACGGGTGAATGTTCGGATTATACCAAAACACCGTCGGCTCAATCCCCTCCGCCCGCAGAGAATCAATACAGTACACCGAACACGGCGCACAACAAGTATGCATCAAAAGTTTCATGCCCTCATTTTATCACGATAGTAGCCACTTGACAAAAAAACATAATTATTCCACGCAATACTATCATATTGACAAATTGTCAAAAATATGCTACAATAGAATCATCATGAAACACTCAGCTTTTTCATATTTATTCGCTCTATTATTTTCATTTTTACCCTTAGAAACACTCGCTGGTGCCACGGAAACCATCAAGAAAATTTCCGTCGGTGGTACCGAATATACCGAATCTGGCACTTGTCAAAACCACGCCTGCGTCGATTTTGACGACACCACCGCCACGCTCACCCTCGATCACTATAACGGCGGCGCCATCTTAGTTGAAGGTTATAACACCGTCAACATCGTCAACCTCAGCTCCGCCACCATTAACACCACCGGCGAATACGGCATCAAAACCGACGCCGAAAAACTTAATATCATACAAAACTCCATTTATGGCGCCAGCGACATGAACATCGTCGTCGATTCTTCGACCGGTCGCGCCAACGGCATTTTGGCCACTAACGGCTCCATCGAAATCAACGAAAACCAACAATTCAACTTCGACATTCACTCCGCCACCCTACATTCAACCATCACGACCGACGAAGTTACCGCCATCACCACATCTCTCGACAAGGAACTAAACGTCTCCGCCGCAACTAATTTCTACGTCACCAACTATACCGGCAACTACGGCATCTACACCGGTAAAATCACCGCCAACGACAAAAACATTGACGGCATCAGTACCGGTCTAAATCTCTTTGGCGCTATCTACCACAAAATCACTAACGGCACCGGCGACGCTTTCTACTACAACGACTTCGAATCTGACACCATCCCGGACGACCCAAAGGTCAACGTCATCCCCCGTAGCCAGGTAACTTTCAAACATGGCCGCTCCGCGGACTCCGGCGAATTCAAATTCTTACCCATCGTCGGTGGCGTTTCCGCCAACTACAACGCAGAATTAACCTCTGGCGAAGACTACTGGTCCGCCAACACCCGCATCGTTGACTCTCTGTACAAAGAAGAAGACGAAAACATCCTCGCTAGCTACGACCGTTACGACCCATTTCCTTTCGAAATCGACGGTGGCGCGCGTCTGGTTGTCGTTGACGATTTGGCCGACGGAGCCTACCACGAAGTCGATGCCTCCGAATCCGACACTATTCGCACCGGAGAAAAATACGCACTCTACATTCCATTCTGCCTCTGGGACACCGATTGGCTTGCCTTTTCGCTCGTCAAAGGCCACAACTTCGCACTCCTAAACCGCGAAGAAACCAATAACGTTTTCCGCATCGATTCTGGCTACGCTTACGCGCTCGCGCCCCTTAGCTTGGACGGCCAGTCAATTAACTACAACCCAATACTAGCAGCCAAAATGGCCCTAGACTATGACTCCCTGGCTAGCTCGGAAGAGGAAGCAGAAGCGGAAACGACTTCAAACTCTTCGCCGACCACAATGCTCCCCAAAGCCCCCAACACCGGCCGCGGCCGCTAGTCTGTAAAACTTGAGTGGCCTATGTTATAATTAGCCACATGAACATCCGAGAAAACGTCCCTATCTCAACTTTAACTACCATGCGCCTCGGCGGCCCGGCGAAGTTCGTCATCGAAATCACATCCGCCGACGACTGCGCCGAAGCCTTTGAATTCGTTAAAGAAAAAGGCTTGCCATTTTATTTCCTAGGTGCTGGTGCGAACTCGCTCGGAAAAGACGAGGGCTTTGACGGCGCACTTATCATCAACAAAATCATGGGTCTCAAAATCCTCACGGAGTCAGAAAACGAACTTAGAATCACAGTTAACGGCGGTGTCGTTTGGGACGATTTCGTTGCCTTTGTCTGCGAAAAGGGTTTCTCTGGCGTCGAAGCCATGTCCAAAATCCCCGGCACTGTCGCCGCCGCGCCCGTCCAAAACATCGGTGCCTATGGCGAGGAAGCCAAAGACACCTTAGAATCCGTCGAAGTCTACGATTCGCTCCTTGATGAGTACAAAGAAATTAAAGCCGAAGATTGCGACTTCGCCTACCGTCACTCGATTTTTAACTCTGGCAAAGACAAAGGCCGTTACTTCATTTTAAATGCCACTTTTAAATTCGCCGAAAAACAACTCAAACAACCTTTTTACAATTCCCTTCAATCCTACCTCGACGAACATAACATCAAAGATTATTCGCCAAAGTCTATTCGCGAAGCTGTCATAAAAATCAGAAACCAAAAACTCCCCGACCCGGCCAAAGAGGCCTCCGCCGGCAGTTTCTTCAAAAACATCATTCTTGATCACTCGCCCAAAAATCAAGACATTCCGTTCCGAGAAACCAAAGACGGCAAATACAAAATCAACACCGGTTGGCTTCTCGAACACGCCGGCCTCAAAGGTCAAACTTTCCACGGCTTCAAAGTCTCCGACAAAGCCGCCCTCATCCTCATCAACGAATCCGCCAAAAGCTATAAAGACCTCGAACAAGCCGTCACGGAAATCCAACAAATCGTCAAAGACAAATACGACCTCACACTCGAACCCGAACCCGTCAAAATTGAGGAAGTAAACCATGACTAAATCGCTCTCCGGTCGCGAACTCGCCGGCTTCGTCAAAGAACGCCAAGCCCACGTCGTTAAAAGTCTTAAAGGCCACAAAATCACGCCAAAACTTCTCATTCTTCGCGATTCCGACAACCCCGTCATCACCAAATACGTCACGCTCAAACAGCAATACGGCGAAGATATCGGCGTCGCCGTGGAAGATTTTTGCGCTAAAAACCTTGAAGAACTTAAAAACAAAATCACAGAAGCCAACGCCGACAAGGCCATCTCCGGCATGATCGTTCAACTCCCGCTTAAAACTGCCGACAAAGACGCCACGGATGCAGTTGTTAGCCTCATCGCGCCAGAAAAAGACGTTGACGGTCTTTCTGGCAATGGTAATTTCGACTCCGCCACCGCCACCGCCATCAACTGGCTCCTCGCCGGCTACGACATCAACCTAGAAAACGCCAAAATCGCCCTCGTCGGTCGTGGTCGTCTTGTTGGTGCTCCGCTCTATAAAATCTTCACAAACTCTGGCAAAACCGTAGAAATGTTCCACCGCGGCTCAAACCTAGAAGACCTCAAAAACTTCGACATCGTCATCACCGCCACCGGCGTTCCGCACCTCATCAAATCCGAATACATCAAGGAAAATGCCGTCGTCGTTGACGCTGGCACTGCTTCGGAAAAAGGTGTTTTGATGGGCGACGTCGACGAAGCGGTCCGAAATCGCGAAGATCTAAAAGCCATCACTCCTAAACTCGGCGGCGTTGGCCCCCTCACCGTTTCCGTCCTCTTCGAAAACGTCATCTTCGCCGCCGGGAACGGCGTATAATATATATTATATATGGCGCTCGCATTAGAAATCGGCTTCATAATCTTGCAGCTTGTTTTGATTGCCCTTTGCATTTTTGCACTCAGGAAGATTCGCCGAGAAACATTATATTCTTATAAAACTATCTCATTTGTTGGCGGTATCATTTTCTTTCTCATCTGCTTCATGAACCATTTTTTAAGCCTCGTCACTTGGCCAGCAGAAATCCCATACGAACTTTATAACTTTACGGGCTCTCTAACCACCACGTTCACAGGTTTTGCAAACTTCAATACTCTCCTCATTCTTCCTTTTCTCTGCATTTTTCTCATCATCTCAAACATCGTTTTGTTAAAAAAGGAAGGCAAAAGCCTCCCAAACCTTCTCGGCGTTCTGCTTTGCTCCGTGCTCATTATCGGCGCCAGTGGCGTTTTCTTCTCATATGATGTCCTAGACCATTTTATGGACGTCCATTCCTACGCTGGCTATTGTTTCTCGCTCTGGATTGAAGGACTCTTTGCGGTTCTCGTCAGTTATTTCGAGGCCATGTTTTACGCCACAGTTTTCGTTTCTATTAAAGCCGGTCGTCACAAACCAAGGCTAGACAAAGATTACATTATCATTCTTGGCTGCCGTATGCGTGACGACGGCAAGCCTGCCGGCCTCCTCCGCGCTCGTATCGACCGCGCCCTAGAATTTGCCAAGCTTCAGCAAAAGGAGGCCAAAAAAGATTTACTTTTTGTCCCTTCCGGCGGTCAGGGCCCCGACGAACCTCTCGCCGAAGCTACGTCAATGCAAAATTACCTTCTAGAAAAACACATCCCAAAATCGCAAATCCTCGCCGAAGACAAATCAAAGACCACTCTAGAAAACTTCCGCTTCTCCAAAGCTAAAATCAAAACCGCCGAACACGTTGCTTTCGCCACGTCCAGCTATCATGTTTTCCGCGCTGGCGTCATCGCGGCGAGGGCGGGCTTCAAAAACATCGAAGGCATCGGAGCGAAGTCGCCCTGGTATTACCGCAGCTCCGCGCTCATTCGTGAATTTGTCGCTAATATAAACTCAGAAAAACGCTTCCATCTCCGCAACGTTGCCGTTATTATCATTAGCCTCTCTGCCCTCATCGCCATCGGCTATTTCGCCGACATATTATAATTCTTGCGTTAAGCTATAGCTTATTCATTCGCCCCAACATACGCTCGATTATATGTTACCATTTGCTCTTGCAGCTTCGTGTTCCTGGTCAAATCATCCACAGACGAATTCACCGAATGTTTCACGCGCTGGCTTTCCTCTGCCCTCTTGCCATCATTCCAGCGGTCTAGCGTCCCAACAAGATAGCCCGTAATCCGGCGCAGCCTCTCAAACTTCTCGCCAAAATATTTCGCATATTTATTATAATACGCCTCAGCTTTCGCCTCATCGCCGTACTCCGCAATCAGATCCACGCCAATCTTCACTAACCGGCTCACGTGCAAAGTTTCAAACTCCTCCACCGACTTCAGCGCTTCTTCGACCGCCTCGCTCGGCACGTCCGCATATTCTCGCAGACTTTTCTCAAATCTAGCGACGTCAAACTTTTCCGCGTCCGAAGGCTCAAAATAAACAATACTTTTCATAAATCTCTCCTTTTTCGAGTTTAATTTTTATCTGAATTAATTCTGCTTATGATTATACACGCTACATATAGCGTTTGTCAATACCCAAAATACACTAAATGTGGTGGTATTTACTTTTTACGCTTTTTGTGGTATAATAACATGTGAGGGGTGTTCTTTGTTATGATTTGAATCTAATTCATTATTATAAGGGGGAATAAAAATGTCTAGACTCGACACGCTTAATCGATGGGCAAAACTATCCTGCGACAAATGGAATCAGTCAAAGTTGCCACCAGTCTTCCGCCGCGGTCCGCTTAAGACCATCGGAAAAATTTCAGATGTCTTGCACAAGATATCGCGCCGGTTTTACCGGAAGCGTTATCGCCACGCGGCGCAAAAGTATTGGCAATCTGTCGTCGGCCAAAACAAAACTAAGCAGTATCAGGACGGGTATTATTATTTTAATACTTATCCATGGCCGTACAGCGACCCCGACTTTGCCAACTGGGAAGAAGATGATCGGACTGGAAGCTATACATTGATTTCCGATCAAAGCAACTTCATCATTCGCCACCCGACTAGCTACTGTGCTTGGAAGATTTTCGAATCGACCGGCCACTGGCCAAAACGCAAGACTCCGCGCGGAGAAAAACTCTTCCACGCCAAGTACTGGCAAGAATTTCTGGCAGAGGCCGGCTACGAAACCATCGTCGTCATGCCCCAATCAACACATCGGTATGTCGGCATCGAAGAACACAGTGAAACCGAGTTCGGAGAAGTTGTCTGGTTCGAGAAACTCGGCAGCGTAAGCATCGACGAATCTGGCGTTGGGAAAGTCGTTGTCTCAACCTACAGAGATAAACAATACTTCGTCGGCGCGGTTGACCCACAAAAATACCTTTGGATTCAAATCATCTGACAAGCCTCACACGTTGGCCGCGGAATTTCCGCGGCCACGCTTTTATGCTATAATAATTGCATGAAACTCAAAAAATCTCTTCTCATCTCCACCATCATCTTCGCCATTTTAGCCATCATCTTCACCTTCGTCGTCAAAAACGTCGATGTCAGGCCCATCGGTCCGAACGAATCTTCTGTCGGCCTCGCCGGGATCAACGAAGCCGTTCATAACGCTTTGCCGTTTAATGAACTCTGGTATCGTGTCACCAAACTTTCCGGCTACGCCATCTACCTCCCACCCGTCTTTTTCGTCGTCCTTCTCCTCGTCCAACTCATCCGTCGTAAAAGTTTCAAAAAAATCGACTTTGAGCTCAAACTGGCCGTCGGCTACATTCTTGTTGTCCTCGCCTTCTATTTTATTTTCGACCACGCCATCATCATCAACTACCGCCCCGTCCTCATCAACGGCGCGCTGGAACCGAGCTACCCCTCCTCTCACACCTTCTTCGCCGTCTCGCTTTGCGGCGCCTCTATCCTCCTCGTTTCCCACTATCTCAAACTCAAGCACAAAGCCTTCTTTAACACCCTCCTTATTCTTCTCGCCATCTTCAATATCGCCGGCCGCGTCATCGCCGGCGTCCACTGGGCTACGGACATTTTCGGCGGCCTTCTCATCGGCGCCACGCTCCTCCTCGCCTTTGCTACTCTCCTCAGCAGACCCCGCCCCGAAAAAGCAAAAGAACCCGCCTAATCGCCCAATTATCTAACCACGTCGCCGGAAAGATTTTACTTCTCTCCGCGGCAAACTCTGCTGATAAAAAGTTTAGTTAGCTCGCGCGCAAACTTCGCATTTTTCAGCGGCGGCTTCGCAAACTTTTCAATAAACTCGTCAAACTGCTCAAATGGCACCCATCTCACTTCTGACACCTCACGGTCGTTAAAAGCAAAATCATCGTCTTCGCCCGTATAATCATACAGAAAATAATGATTCACAATGTTGCTTCCGTTCGTAGAAAGCACAGAAAAAACATACTCAAGTCTGTCTTTATTGATTTTCGCACCAATTTCTTCACGCGCCTCTCGTTCTGCCGCCAAAACTGGCGTCTCGCCAAAATTCACATGTCCACAAGTCGAAACATCCCAAAGGTCAGGATTCCTGTCAACATAGTGCGACCGCTTCTGAAACAGTAGCTCAACTCCGCTCTCCGTCCTCCGATACAACCAAACATCGCTCGCCGCCACATACTCCTTCGCCCCCTCCGGCGGATTCACCTTTGTGTCGTAACTTTGCCCCACCACTGCCGCCCCATTTTGGCCATATAACTGCCATTTCTCTTTATCGTGTTCCACTTCCCTATTTTATCACAAACTCATCATCATAAACAAAATAGTTCTCCAAAAGTTCTGGCTTATCAAAATACATCTTCGCTAATGAATAAACCTGTAAAACAACAAAAGACCCTACATCATTATTAAAAATATTTCTATAATTCTTCCTCTTCGAAAAAACCAATATCTCCACAATACGAGGAACATCCTCAACCGTCGCTTTTCTAATCGTCATATCTTATATTATATATTATTATATGTTATAATTACAGATATGGACAAGGTGATTTTTGAAAACTATTCAAATCCCAAACTTGCCGGTCTTGAAGTCGGCTACCACAGAATCGCTTCACGGGGTCTGGTTTTTCTACCTAACAGGAAAATGCTTGCTTTTGTCAAACAAAAAACTGGACAATATAAACTCCCCGGCGGTGGCAAAGAAGGTGACGAAACTCCCGAAGAAACTTTTCGCCGAGAAGTTCTTGAAGAAACTGGCTACACCGTCAAAAACCTCCACACTCTCGGTATTACCAAAGGTTACACTCAAGATTCATACGTTTTCGCCGCCGATGCCGACGAATATCATGGCGAACACCCAGACGATGCTGAACTCGCCGATGATGCTAAGCCCATCGAAATTTCTCCCGAAGAATTTTTGGAAGAAATCAAAAAGTTTTTAGCGGAGCATAAAGACGGCACCGATGAAGACTCCATGATAAAATACGCCATCGCTCTCCGCGACTATCAAATTGTAAAATACTTTCTAGATAACGAAAGGAGCAATAACTCATGAATCTTAAGATCGGAATCTTGAATTTTTAAACCAACCTCCCATTCGCCGCAAAAATCCGTCTTCCGGGAGCCAAAATTACAAAGAAATTAAAACGATACCAAGTATCGCAAGGACAGCGGCGATAATTTTCTTCGCCAACCGGTCTTTCTCTTTTAACCAAAAATATCCGACTATCACATTCGAAAAAACCGATAAACTAGCAAGGGGAGCTACAACCGAAACTTCACCCATAGAATAAGCGATTAACAAAACGAAATAATGAACCCCCCAGCAAAAACCCGTTATATAATAATCTCGTTTACTAGCCCGTTTATATTCTTTAATGATGTCGATAATTTTTATTCGACTTCCTATAAAAATAAAAAGTGCCGGAACAATATAAAGAAAAGCCGTATAAAATGGTAGGTTAAATTCTCCAGAATAGCCAACATCAATCAGCCCCGCAATTACATTACAAGCATAAGCTAGTAAACCCATCCAAACATATCTTAGCTCTTTCGTCTTCTTCTGTTGCCAAAACACTAACACATTCCCACCAACTATCATCAAAATCCCCATCATCTTAAAGAAAGTTACTTGTTCGCTAAAAAGAATAAGACCAGCCAACGTCATCAATACCGTATAGCTTTGTTGTAGTATTCCGACAACCGATGCTTCCAAGTTCTTACGAACACTAGCTATCATAAAATTGTTTATGGCATAAAAAACACAAGATAACCTAAAAATAGATACGTCCATGGGTTAGACGGAAAACGAAATTCAAAAAAAGGCATAAAAATCAGACAACTTAACCCAGCAACTAATTGTAGACCAACCGTTTGCGCCGCTGCATTTTTCATCGTACGCGTTGCTAATTTATAAAATTGGTTAAGGCCAGTAGTCAAGACGATATATAACAATATAACTAAAACCAACATATACTAATATTATACACTAAAAAAATATGTTATAATTATCACCGTAATAACAGATATCAAAGGTTGGTTATGAATTTAAAGATCGGTATTGTTGGTCTACCTAATGTCGGGAAGTCGACGCTGTTTAATGCGCTTACCAACGCTGGTGCACTCGCCGCAAATTACCCTTTCGCGACTATCGAACCAAACGTTGGCATCGTACCGGTGCCAGACGAACGCCTCGACGTCCTTGCCAAAATGTACGAAACCGACAAAGTCGTCCCCGCCACCGTCGAGTTTGTCGACATCGCCGGCCTTGTTGCTGGCGCCAGCAAGGGCGAGGGCCTCGGCAACAAATTTCTTGCTCACATCCGCGAATGTCACGCCATCTGCCACGTTGTCCGCGCTTTCATCAATAATGACATTGTTCGCGCCGACTCAAAACCCGAAGAAGATATCATTAAACAAGCCAAAGATGACATCGACATCATCAACCTCGAACTTCAGCTCGCCGACGAAGAAACCAAAGCCAAAATCGCCGCCAAGCGCAAAAAAGACCCCGCCGACGACCTCGTTCAATATCTAACTGACAAACCAGTCATCTATATGTTCAACGTCGACGAACAGGGCCTCACCGACGACGCGCTCAAGAGCAAACTTAAAACACTCGTCGCGCCAGCTCAAGCTGTCTTCGTCAACGCCAAACTCGAAGAAGAAATGGCGGGCATGGACAGAAAAGAGCGTAAAGAATTTTTGGAAAGCTACGGCGTCCAGGAAGACGCTCTTGGCGAACTAATAAGAGCCGCCTACGACACGCTCGGCCTCCAAAGTTTCCTCACCGCCGGCAAGAAAGAATGCCGTGCCTGGACCATTAAAAAAGGTAGCCTCGCTCCGCAGGCCGCTGGCACCATCCACTCTGACTTTGAACGCGGCTTCATCTCCGCCCAAATCTGCAACTTCGCCGACCTCGAACGTCTCGGCAGCGAAAAGGCAGTCAAAGAAGCTGGCCTCATGCGCACCGAGGGTAAAACTTACGAAATGCGCGACGGCGACGTCGTCGAATTCCGCTTTAACGTCTAAAACTGCCTCCGCAACCGAAAGTTGGTAGAAAAACGCATCATTTTGAACTAGAATAAAGGGAAGGAGTACAAAATGACTTTCAAAGAAAACCTACAAACCCTCAGAAAACTCAACCACCTCTCACAAGAAAAACTTGCGCAGAAAGTCGGCGTCTCGCGCCAATCCGTTTCTAAATGGGAGACCGGCGAAGCCTACCCAGAAATGGCCAACATCCTCGCCCTCTGCAAAATTTTCCATTGCAAAATCACCGACCTCATCGACATAAACTCTAAAGAATTCAAAGATTTCGACGCAGAAACCAGAAAAAACCTCGTCGATCTAAACGAGAAAGACCGTCGTCGTCTCAAAAAAATCTCCAAAGCTATTTACATTACTGTTCGAATCGTCCGCATCCTTTCGCTCATTTTAAATATCGCCGCCATCGTTGCTAGTGTTTATGTCATGCAATATACGCTGCTTAACTGGATTTTTGATGGCGCCTCAAACTGGACGATACTTGGCGAAATCCAATTTGCCGATTTCTTTAGCTCGACCGCCCTACCGAAGGTCTTTGCCGTTTTTGTCATCACGGGTCTTTATCTTACCTCTTCAATTTATGTTTTCAAAATCCTTCTTGAAGTTGAGCGCTTTTTCAAACGTATTCACGACGATACATCTCCTTTCTCGCTAGAAAACACTATAAGCCTCAAAAAAATTGCTAAGTTTATCATCATCAAACTGATTTTAGACAACGTCGCAAAACTCATCTCTACGCTCGTTATTCCGGACTATCGCGCATCCTTTGATATCGTCTCTATTGTCTACGCCGCAATCATCATTGCTTTTGTCTACGTCTTCCGTTACGGCTATCTCCTCCAATCCCAAAAAGACCAGTCGTGATATAATCATTTCATGATTATCACCGCCAAAGTCAAGCCCGGCTCCAAACAGGGCGATAAAATAGAAAAACAGCCCGACGGCACATATATTATATATATCCGCGCCCGCGCTCACGATGGCGAAGCTAACACCGCCCTCATCAAACTCCTCGCTGACTATTTTGATGTCCCCAAAACCACCATCTGTATCAAGTCCGGCGCCACCTCCCGCACCAAAATCATCGAATTATAACCACTTTCACTATTGCCGCATTTATGTTATAATATATAGCATGAAATCTTTGCCCATCGTCGCGCTCGTCGGCCAAACCAACGCTGGAAAATCCAGCCTCTTGAACCGCTTTGCGCATAAAAACATCGCCATCGTCGCCCGCGAAGCCGGCACCACGCGTGACTCCGTCACCGCACGCATTGACGACAGATTTTTGATGGTGGACACCGCTGGGCTAAAAGACGCTACCGACGACTTTGAGGCCAGCATCCAAGACCAAATCATGGACGCCATCGACAGCGCCGACCTCATTCTCCTCACGCTCGACTCTTCACTCTACCCGTCAGAAAAAGACAAACGTATCGCTAAAATGGCACTCAAATCCAAAAAACCAGTCTTCTTAGTTTTGAATAAAAGTGATTTAGGAAACTCACTAGACATTTACGAATTCCGCAGCCTCGGCATCAAACCCGACCAGACCTTCAAAGTCTCCGCCACGACCGGTCAGGGAATTCGCGATTTGAAAGGAGCAATACAAAGTGTGCTGTCCGCGAGCGGGGAGAATTTCGCTTCTCGTGCGAGGTCCGGAGGCAACGGCCGAGGAGTAGCGGCGGAGCCCCGTGACGACGGGCGCGACGAACGCGCTCGCACGAAAGCGAATTCGACCGCAAGCGAGCAGCTAATACGTATCGCTCTTATCGGCCGTCCGAATGTCGGTAAATCCAGCCTCTTCAATAGCCTAGCTAAAAAACAACAAGCTCTCGTCAGTAGCCGCCAGGGCACCACTCGCGACGTCAACCGCATCAACGTCAAATTCAAAGGTCGCGACCTAGAAATCCTCGACACCGCCGGCCTCAGAAAACCTGGCCACCGCGAAGTCGGAATAGAAAAATTCTCCGCCCTCCGCACCCTCGCCGCCATCGAGGAATCCGACATCTGCGCTCTCCTCGTCGACGCCACCGAGCCACACTCCAAGCTCGATCAAAGCTTGGCTGGCCAAATCGTCGAAGCCGGCAAAGGCATCGTCGTCGTTCTCACTAAGACCGACCTTAAATCATCAGAAGAAATCCAAAAAATTCTCGACGGCCTCGAATATGACTTTAACTTCCTCCCCTTCGTGCCCGTCCTTCTGACCAGCTCGGAAACCGGTGCGAATGTCACCAAACTCTTTGACCTCGCCATGGAAATCGACGAAGCTCGCCGCACCGAGCTAAAGACTTCCGACCTCAACAGAGTCTTAAACCAAGCCATCTTGGAGCACGCCCCCGCCGGCCTCAAGAATACTCGACCCAAGCCCAAATATATCGTCCAAACCGACACTTGCCCGCCCTGGTTCGTCGTCCATGGCCACGGCCTCTCGACCCTCCACTGGTCTTGGAAACGTTTTTTGGAAAACAAACTCCGCGAAGCCTACCCCTTCGTCGGCACCCCTATCATGTTCTCCTTCCGCGACGACAAGGCGAATAAGCCCGATAAAACCACAGAATAAAAATAGCTCCCACAAGGGGGCTTCTTTTTTAGTTGCAAGTATGATATAATCAAAACATAAAGAGATGCTCTAGAAACATCTCGATGTGTTGAATAAGATTACCGGTTAACGCCGGTCATCTTTTTTCTTTGGGCTACCTGCCTTGTCTTTGCGCTCGCCCTTGTTGACAATCACTATGCCAATTTGGAACATAACGCTCCTTTCCGGCGGCTCTGGTTTCGCCTAGAATAAAACCTTCTTAATGAGCCCCTCTCGAACCGCAAACCTGAGAGTGGCTTGTGGATAAATGGCTCACTAACCTCCTAAAGTACAACACTCCATCATCTTATCAAACCTGAGCTCACGATGCAATCATAACCATAAAAATAATATTAAAACATTTCTTTCTCAAAAATCTAGTCTTTCGCGCAAAACCGAAGCGTGATAAAATAAAACCATAAATCGAAACACAATGAGCTGATTCTGATAAAGAAAAAGCCGCACTTTGAATAACGCAGAGATAGGCATTCTGCCTTGTTAAGAAATAGCAAGTATTAAACTGGTACTATTGGGGTACAGTGGTGCTTACTGTTTCTTAAGCGGCAAGTGCTCATTGTGTTTCGAGCCTCAATGGTGCCAGTTTTTTATAAAACTGTCATCCTTGAGGAAAAAGAAACCACAAGGAGGACTATGCAAAAACTAATCAAACCCAGAAACACATACCGCCAGCTACTAGAAGCTTCTATCGGAGCTCTGGCGGTCTTCTCATTAGCTTTCGTCCTCATTCCCACTTTAATCTCCGAAGCCTCCGCCACCACCAATCTCTCCGCCCAGGTCACTTGGAATGCGATTAGTCTCACTTTTGACCCAGACGTCGATGCCACGGAAGAATATGAGAGCTCTTCTGGCGCCTCTGGCTCACAAATCGGCGACACTGGTCATGGCGACATTGACTTTGGCTCTATCATCCCCACCAGCAAATCTGGCGATAACTACGGCACGATGGTCATCACTAAGAAAACCTTAGGCGTTACTACTCCGGGTAGATACTATAGTGTTTATCTCTCCATGTCCTCCTCCGACCAAAATCTCAACTATACTTATGATGGTAATACTGACACACGAATGAACATCCCCGCCACTTCTGGTACTTGGGATGCTCCCATCACGATTATTTCTAATGGCCAGACCGGCTGGGGTTATATGGTCCCAGAAACCACCATCACTAAGAGTGATGGCTCTACAGCCTCCGTTTTCTCTACGCTCACTCGCTCCGGCATTAACACCCTCTTCTCCGGTAAGCTCAATACTAATCTCATTGCCGGCACTGGCGAAGGCGGTGGCGGAGCAGCCTATAGTGATAGTCTCTGGGCTGCCGTCCCGGCTTTATCTGCCCCTCAACAAATCTGGAAAAACACGACCCATGGCGCCACCGGCTTTTCTGATGGTGATGATTTTGACATCTACTTCGCCATTAACGTCGACACCGATACTCTTTCTGGCGAATATAAAAACCAAATTGTCTACACCGCCCTTGCTTCCGCCACTAATATCGACTCTGTCTCAGAAAATTTGATTAGAAGTAAAGCTCTCGGTGGCACTGGTGACACCCAGACCTTAATCTTCGACCTAACCAGCAATAATAGCGGCTTCGTCGCAGAAGACAATATCGCTATCTACTTAGTCCCACACACTGCAATGGTCGCCGCAAATTACAATCCCGCTAATTTCACCTCCGAACAAATCACTACCTACACGGCTAGTAACAACCAATGTATAGTTACCGCTAGCTCCCTCGCCATTTCCGACAAAGCAGAAATCTCCTGCACTCTCCCAGAAAAGGATCCTGCCGACATGGACAAAACTACTCTAAGTGATAGCACTTACGACTTTTGGCTCACTATCGACAACATCAACGCTACTTACGTCTCCAAAGTAGACGCCGGCGACGCTCCTAGCTTCGTCTACGCCGGCCTCCAATCTGTAGATGATGATGGCGACACCTACGTCACAAAAATGCAAGAAATGACTGGCGGAA
The DNA here is from genome assembly GCA_964402915.1 of uncultured Candidatus Saccharibacteria bacterium. GTDB lineage: Bacteria > Patescibacteriota > Saccharimonadia > Saccharimonadales > Saccharimonadaceae > Nanosyncoccus. The sequence goes on along the minus strand of CAYODV010000001.1, from coordinate 33,108 downwards.
TATGCAAGAACACGAATATGTGGGGGAGTGGGGTTGGAGCAGATGCCAGAATCTATGATAATTCCGGCGAAAATAATGGCGCTCAACTCGCAAATAGCGCCTCTAGTTCAGCCGCAGTCGGGCTAGGGACATTTGACTTGGTGGATACCCGTGATCGAAAAGACTATCTTGTAAGAAGATTGGCCGACGGGAACTGTTGGATGGTGCAGAACTTAGATTTGGATTTAGCCGACTTCGCAGGGACGGAAGATTTAACTAACAAAAATACCGATATTAATTCTAGAGTATATTGGGATCCGGGTGAGAAGTTGCGGACGAAATCTCAATTCTTTGAGGAAAGCGCTGCGGGGTCATTATCTACGGAGCTGTATCAATTCCAGAGCCGTCTCTTTTTTGGCGGCAGTTTAAGATGGTACTCTTATTGCGTAGAAGGAACCGGCCCTCTAGGCGGGAATGGTACCGCTTGCTCGGAAATAACTGCCGCCTCGAACGAGAATGTCGAATTTGCACGTTCGTACAGTAATGGATTAGCCTACATAACCGGTTCTGCAAAAGTTAAAGACGAAGACCGATGCATTAACAATGAAGCTACCGTATCGGATGAAGGTGGTAGCTCATGCCAAATGCAAGGAGAGGCCGGAAATGAAGACGGTATTGCAACCCAAATTGAGCAATCGACCGACGGACTAACAATCGACGAAACTAGAAGATCTTCTTTGATTACGGATGCGGATGACGAAACCTTCACCATGCGCGGAAGTATGTACTATGGAACGTATTATAACTGGTTTTCTGCCACGGCGGAAAGTGGGAAGTTCAATATGGGAGGAAGTAGTTATGCGAGCGACTCGATCTGCCCAAAAGGCTGGCAACTTCCCAACAATGCGGACCAAGACGGTAAATCGTTTCGTCAATACTTCGCGAACGTTATAGAACCTGCACTTCGTTATGGCGAATACGCTCAAAGTAACCGCCAGGCAATAGTTGAAGCTATTAAACTACCAACTTCATTGAATCTTCCAGGATATTATAACCAATCGATTGGCGGTCTAAGACGAAGAGGAAAAAGTGCTTACTACCATGAGAGTGGGACGAACACATATGCCCAAGAAAGATTATTATTCCTACGTACCGACGGCTACTATACTGGCGCTGACTCGAAATTAGGTGGTTTCTCTATCCGCTGCGTCGCCCGCGATTAGCAAATTAACAAACGACAGAGCTTCTCTGTCGCCTGGGTCTTCCAAAAGGACTATATAAATATATAACGATGTGATTATATTGGTTGTATAAACTCGCAAAGTTCGAACTTTCTTTTAAGTCCTCCTATTCATAACGAAGACTCAGGCGAGAGGGAAGCGCACCTGATAAAATTGACTAAAACTGCCGAATATGCTACCATATTTGACAACATGGGAAAAAAGTTAGCAAAAACTGAAGTTGACTCGATTGACAAAATCGAAATCATTTTAGACCGCGAAACCACCAAACTAGAAAAATCTAAAGCGAAACCTAAAAAAACCGCCAAAGTCAAAAAAGAACACCAACCCACCAAGCGCCCCATCCTCATCTCCGCCATCGTCACTCTCGTTCTCGTCGCCGCCCCGGCCTTCATGTTCTTCCGCTACTACGGCGCCTTCACGGATTTTATTAAGGGCGCAACCAAAGAAGAAACCAGCGAACAACAACCTGATGAACCCGAAGAAGAAAAAATCAACTTCGGCACCACGCCCATCGTCGTCTACATCTCTGGCTCCGACTCCCGCACCTCCGTCCAAGACACTTCCGCCCGCTCCGACGCCAATATTATCGCCGTCGTCAACCCCATCACCGGCAAAATCCTCCTCATCAACACCCCGCGCGACTACTACGTCCAACTTCACGGCACCACCGGCCTCCGCGACAAGCTCACTCACGCCGGCATCTACGGCGTTGACATGAGCAAACAAACTCTTGAAGACCTCCTAAACGTCCATGTCGACCACACCGTTAAGGTCGGCTTCGACGCCCTCAAGACCATCGTCGACGCCATCGGCGGCATCGACATTTACTCTGACCAAGACCTCCGGCTCTCCAGTGGCAAATGCATTTTTCCCGCCAACACCACCCAGCACGTTGACGGCACTTGCGCCCTCGCCTTCTCTCGCGAACGCTACTCTTACGCCACTGGCGACCGCCATCGCGGCCAGAACCAGCAACAAGTCATCTCCAAAATCCTCGAAAAAGTCACCTCGCCCGCCTATATCTTAAAGCTCCCCGAAATCCTCCGCGCCGCCGACGGCCTCTTTGAAACCAGTTTCACCTACGCAGAAATCATTGACATGATTAAATACCAACTCTTCTCCGGCCCCAGCTGGAGCGTCGAATCTATCAGTCTTGACGGCTATGGCTCTATGCTCCCAACTTACTCCATCCCCGGCCAAAACCTTTACGTCATGATCCCAAACGATGCCACCGTCGCCACCGCCCAGGCCAAAATCACGGAGTACCTCAAAACTAAAGCGGAGCTCGAAGAGGAACAGCGAGCGAGGGAAAGTGCGCTTTCTGCGGAGGGTCCGGAGGCAACGGCCGAGGATTAGCGGCCGAGCCCCGTGACGACGGGAGCGAGGAACGCGCCTCCGCAAAAGCGCATTTCCCTGCAAGCGAGCGCATATTATTGACGAATACGCCAACTTATGATAAAATAAAGAGAACATGGAAGAGTTAGACTTAAAAGACTTCTTGTCTTACCTCAAAAAATATCTTTGGGCCCTCATTGTCGTCCCGATTATTGCACTGCTTGGTGTGCTATATTATGACACTTCTGTCAAGACTCCACTCTACGAAGCCTCTTCCCAAGTCGCCCTGCTTCAATCCGACTCCTCTAGCGCCGCCGCTACTTTGAGCGAAATCAACGCCAACCAAAAGCTTACCAGTACCTACTCCGTCATCGCAAAAAGCAAAGTCGTGCTTGAACAGGTCATCTCTGAACTTGGCATGACCATCACTCCGGATGTCCTCGCCAAAAACATCAAAGTCTCCACCATCACCGACACTACCATCCTTAAAATCACCGCCACCGACGCCAGCCCCGAACGCGCCGCTCGCATCGCTAACACCGTTGCCAACGTCTTCACCACTAAAACCGACCTCATCAAAACCCTCGACAACGTCGCCATTCTCGAAACCGCCGAAACTCCCGAAAAACCTTCTAACAACACCACTCTTCGCGACCTCGCCCTCGCTATCGTTGTTTCGCTATTCGCGGTCACCGGCATCGCCTTCATCATCTATTACTTTGACGACACTGTCAAATACAGCGACAACCTAGAAGAAACCATCAAGCTTCCTGTCGTCGGTAAAGTCGTCAGAAGCGACATTAAAATTAAAAACGCCGACACTGAACTCATCGTCAAGAAATATCCCAAGTCCATCGTCAGCGAATCCATTCGTTCACTTCGCACCAACCTCCAGTTCACTTCCGTCGATAAAAAAATCAGAACCATCCACGTCACCAGCTCTGTCGCCGGCGAAGGCAAAAGTTTTGTCGCCGCCAACCTCGCCGCCTCCTTTGCGCAGGCTGGACAAAAAGTTCTCCTTGTGGACTGCGACCTCAGAAAAGGCCGCCAACACCGCCTGTTCAACAAAACCAATTCCATTGGCCTCACTAACCTATTGGCGGACTACCTCAAAAACCGCAAAGAATACATTCAAGACACCGACATCGAAAATCTTTCGCTTCTCACTCGCGGCACCTCCGTTCCGAACCCTGCGGAACTTCTCTCGTCCGAGAAAAACAAAGACCTCGTTAGAGCTCTCGGCAAAGATTACGACCTCGTTATCTTCGACTCCGCTCCTTGCGGCGCCGTCGCCGACCCAATCATCATGTCCACTTTAACCGACGCCACCATTATCGTTGCCAAAAACGGCAAAACGCCCTGCTCTGCCCTTGCCTCCACCAAAGAGGCTCTCGAAAAAGTTGAAGCCAAAATCGCCGGCGTAGTCTTAAACGACATCGATAAAAAAGTCGGCCATTATTATAGTTATTATGGTGGTTACTACGGCGACCGCCGCGAAAAATAATCATGATTGACCTCCACTCTCACCTCCTCCCCGACGTTGACGATGGGGTCGAAACCTTTGACGAAAGTCTGGAAATCCTTCGCGAACTATCGAATCACGGCATTAGCACCGTTTTCTTAACTCCTCATTACCTCCCCGAAACCATCTATAACAGTCCGCGTTCGGACAACCTCAAACTCCTTCAAGAACTCCAAAAACTCACCCGCGAAGACGGCATCGCCATCGACCTTCACCTCGGCAACGAAATCTACATCACTCCGGAAATCTCTAAACTCCTCAAAAACAAGACCCTCTCACCACTTGCCGACAGTAAATATTTGCTTATTGAACTGCCCATGTCCGGCGTTTTTGACGGTTATGAAGACATCTTCTTCAACCTCCAAACCGAAGGCTATCAAATCGTCCTCGCCCACCCCGAACGTTATCTCTCCACCCAAAAAGATTTCTCGATTCTTGAACGCCTCCATAGCCAAGGCATCCTTTTCCAGTGCAACCTCGGTAGTATCATCGGCCAATATGGCCACCGTGCCGCCAAAACTCTCAAAAAACTCGCCAAAAAAGACTACATTTTTGCTTTTGGCACCGACACGCATCATCTCCGCGATTTTGGGGAAATCGACGACGCGATTTATTATCTCACGCGCATTTATGGCGAAGCTAAACTCGCCACTCTGCTTGAAGACAATCCGCTCAAAATCACGGCTTGACGACTGTTTTAAGCTCTAGTAAAATAGACGTGTAGAGCATACGGTTATTATTTGGAGGTACCATGGAAAACATCACAAGGACCCGCGTCCTTAGGCCAAAATTAAAAACTTTTCTATTATCAATTTTATGTTTGGGGCTGATTTTCGGCTCACTTTTTATTTTCAAAAAGTCTCCGTCGGTCGCTTCGTACAGTTACTACGAATCACTTAAAATCGCCAGCTCCTCGCTCAACGGTAACTCCATCTGGGGCGGTGGCGAAACTTTTGAAACCATCGTTTCTGCCGGCGGCCTTGACGACTGGGCAGCCTTTTACTCCGCCACCAACAAAGCCTCTGGCGGTCTCGACCCGTCCGGCTCGCTCAGCTTAAACGGCGTCCCCTACCAATTCAGTTGGGCTGGCGCCGGCGATTACACTGGCAACGACACCATCCGTCTCTACTCCGGCCACGAATCCGCCACCATCACCCTCGATACCATCGGTGCTTACGAAAAACTCTACGTTCTCGGCACCGCCGGCGGCCCAGGCGAAGGGAACTACGCCAACTTTGCCGTTGTTGTCCACTACACCGACGGCACCACTGACGAAACCAATTACCGTCTCTACGACTGGTACGACGCCACCGCCGTCTCTGGCGTTTACAAATGGCCAGGCGTTGCCCGCCGTGTTCTCCAGGCCACTACCACCACTTCCGGCTCCGGCAAAAACAAAACCACCACTACCACCTACAACTACGAAGGCTCCACCTCCGGCGCGCCCTATCTCCAATCCGCCACCATCAACGTCGATGCCAAAAAACTCGTCTCCTCCGTCGACCTCGTCCTCACCGGCCGTAACGGCAAATCCTCCACCGAAGGCATCTTCTGTGGCGTCTACGCTGTCACGGGCATGGTTAACGTCTCCGCCCCTAACCCAGTTGAGGTAATTTACGTCGATAACGTCGCTGAAACCACCGCCGACGTCCATTGGGAGGCCGTCGCCAAAGCCACCAGCTATCGCCTTGACGTCGCCCTCGATCCCGACTTCAAAAACATTTTGCCGAGCTACAACAACCTCTACACCCAAGACACCTCGCTCACCATCACTGGCCTCTCTGGCGACACCACCTACTACACTCGCGTCCGTGCTGAAAACAGCGAAGGCCAAAGCATTAGCTCAAATGTTGTAAATTTTACAACAGACCCAGAGACCACTCCTCCTACCATCTCCGTCATAGCTAACCCTGGCCTCATCCAAATCCAGGACGACGCAGTCATTATTGGCGTTGACGCTTCTGGCGTTAAAGAAATCGACGAAAGCCTCGATGGCGGCACCACCTGGACCAAGCTCGTTGACGGCGACCGCGCCGAACGCACCATCACCGAAAACGGCACCTACTGCTACCGCGCCATCGACAATTACAACAACGTCAGCGAACCTTCCTGCATTACTTATAGCAACCTTGACACAGCCAAGCCCATCATTCGCATCAACACCAACGGCTATGCCGAAGGCGAATGGACTTCCGGCCTCGTCACTCTCACTGTCGAAAGTCTCACCATCAACGTCGGCGTCACCAAATATTATTACTCCACTGACGGGCGAAACTGGACTCTCTACGACGATGGCGTGGTTGTTAGTCAAGAAACTTCCACTGACGGTCAAGTCTATTACTTCAAAGCCATCAGCCAGGCCGGCGTTGAGTCCGACGTTGAAACCGTCCTCGTCCGCCGCGATGCCACTCCGCCCACCGGAGAAATTACCAGCGCAGATAATTCCTGGAATCAATTCCTAAACACCATCACCTTCGGCCTCTTCTTTAACGAAACCAAAGATTTCTCCATCACCGCCACGGACAACCTTTCTGGTCTCGACCATATTGAATACCTCGTCACTAAAGACCAATTTAGCTCCAAAGAAGACGCTCTCGCTGCCACCGGTTGGCAAACCACTTCCGGTACCGTTTCTATCGACCCCGAAGGCGACTTTGTCCTCTATTACAAACTTGTCGACAAAGTTGGCAACACCTCCGTCGTCAACACTGACGGCGTCATTCTCGACACCACCAAAGCCCTCATCCGCGGTTACATCGACGCCAGCCACACTTACGCTCTTGAAGATGGCTACACTTATTACCTCGTTCAGAAGCTCATCGTCACCGACGACCGCGCTCTCGGCTCCGTCCAAGTCAACGGCACCGCTCTCCCCGCTTCCGAAAACCTCATTAACCTCGCCGCTAACCAAACCTATAACATCGTCGCCACTGACAAAGCCGGCAACGTCACCTCGCTCACCATCAAAACCGGATCGCTTAACGACCTTCGCCTTGACCTCACCGAAGATAATTTCAAAACCAGCGACCAACCCGCTCTGGAAGCCGTCCTTGAAAAACTCGCGGAGATTGAAGCTCTTGAAAGCGACCACGCCACCGACGAAGAAAAAGCCATCCTAGAAGACCTAAAAACCCAATATCAAGACCTCGTCACCCGCATCATCGAGCTTGAGGCTACTCTTGCCGATGAACACACCCGCGGCGACGCCACTCCGGACATCGACCACATTACATCCGAAGACTGTGCCACCATCCAAGGCATCATCGACGACATCGTCGCCACACTCGACACTGACGGCCACCACCTCACCGTCGAAGAAGTCAACGCCCTGCTCATCGAAAAACGCGAACTTGAAGACAAGCTCCGCCGCCTTGACGAGGTTAAGACCGACCTTGACGACCTCACGGTTGTCGAACCCGCCAGTACCACCACCATCCAAACCGACGACAAGACTAGACTCGAAGAGCTTAAGAGTGAAGCCGAAGCTCTCCTCTCTGGAGACAATCTCACCGAGGGCGAACGTGAAACCGTAGAAGAGGAACTTGTCAAAATCAACGAGCTTCTCGACCAAATCCATGACGCCGTCGCCGCCGAAAACACCGACAACATTCACGCCGTCGACCTCATCATCCCAACCGGCTACACCGTTGACGACAAAGAAGACCTAGAAAAGGCCAAAGCTGACCTTGAGTCCGCACTCGAAGGTTACGGCTCCAACTACACCGACACTGAAAAACAAGACATCGCCGAAAAACTGGACGCCATCAACTATGCATTAAATGACATCGACGACCAAATTTGGGAAGAAATCCGCCGCACCACTTTCCCGACCATCTCCGCCCACGGCGAAACCACCAAGTGGCTTCCCTACGACATCGCTGGCGTTTCCGCTTCTGACACTTACAGCATTACCGCCATCCAGGTTTCCAATGATGGTGGCGCCTCTTGGCAGACCGTCACTGAACTTGAAAGTGGCACTTACGACATCACCGAAAACGGTAGTTACATCTTCCGCGCCGTCAACGAATTTGGCAACACCGCCGAAACCACCCTCGTTTATCACAACATCGACCCCACGGAACCCGTCGTCGCAGTTAACTCCCACGGTTACGCTCTCGGCTCCTGGACCAACCAGCCGGTTGTTTTAAGCGCCTCCAACATTGCGCCCAACCTCAGCCCGGTCACACTCTACTATCGCCTCCGCTCCACCGTTGACGGCGCTAATGAATGGCAAGTTTACACCACGAGCCAACTCGTCACCGCCGACACTGACGCCACCATTTATGATTTCAAGGCCGTCAGCGCCGCCGGCCTCGAAAGCACCGTCGTCTCCGCCACCGTCAAGAAAGACTCCGCCGTCCCGACCGGCACCATCGCTACCAGCGACAACACCCTTAACTCCATTCTAAACACCATCACTTTCGGCCTCTTCTTTAACGAAACCAAGACCTACGAAATGACCGCTACTGACGACCGCTCCGGTATCGACACCATTGAATATCTTGTCTCCGAATCCGAACTCGACGCTGACACTCTCAAGACTTCGACCGACTGGCAAACTACTTCCGGCAACGTTTCTGTTGACCCCAACAAATCCGTGAGCGTCTATTATCGCCTCGCCGACCACGCCGGCAACATCTCCATCGTCACCCTCTCTGGCGTCGTCTTTGACTTGCCTGGGCTTTCCGACGTCAACATTGACCTCACTGCTCATAACTCTGGCTATACCACCGTCACGACCGGCTCCGGCACCATCGCCGTCATTGACGACCTTGAACACCGCACGGTTCTCGACCTCGCCGATCTCCAGGCTTCCCAAACCGTCCTTGAAGACTACCTAGACAAACACCCAGGCGACACTGATGGCCCCGTCCAGGGCTTAATCAGCGATTACTCCGCCGTCGTTACAGAAATTCTCACCACCGAAGAAGAAGTCCGCATCATCGAGCAGTCTTACGCCACGGTCGCCGACCTTGACCACGTCACCTCTGACGACGAAACAAAAATTCAAAACCTCATTGACGCCATCCTTAAAACCGAGTCCGCCCACGGTAACCACCTCACCCCTGCCGAAAAACAAGAACTTGACGACATGCTCGACGACCTGCGCGCCAAACTCGAACGCATCGAAGACATCAAAGACCAACTCACGAGCCTTGACGACGCCCTCTCCGAATATTCCGTCGACACCGTAACCAAAGACGACCTTTCCGATCTTGAAAACCTCAAAGCGGAGATTGAAGACCTTAAACCCAGCACCAACCTCACCGAGGCCGAGCGCGAACATCTCGACGAGCTGCTCGACAAAATCGCTGAACTCAAGGAACGCATCGAAGAAGCCGAAAAAGCCCTTGAAGAAGCTAAAGACAAAGACCAAGCTGGCGACGTCACTCCGGGGAACGTCACGCCCGAAGACCAAACTCGCCTTGAAGACGCCATGAACGGTTACACCGAAGCCCTCGGCGTGTTCGACTCCAACCTCTCCCTCTCCGACCTCTTCGACGTCAATGACCGCATCTCCATCATCGGCTCCGCGCTTGACATCCTCGACCAAGTTGCTGAATTTGAAGCCATGATTTCCCGCCTGCCAAACCCAGAGGACGTCAACTTCTCCTCGCGCCTCCTAATTAAGGCCGCGGAAGGTGCTTATAACGCCCTCTCCGAATATGGCCGCACACTGGTTGGACCTTCGCTCCTCGCTAAATACCGCGCCGTCCTCGATGCTTACCGCGCCTACCTAGAAGGCTCGCCACTCCTCTACGCCTTTGAAACCCTCGATGTCTTCTGGTGGGGCCTCACCACCTTCACCATCGTCGGGCTTTTCATCTTCATTACCAAGCGCACGCACCGCCGCTACATTGAAGCCACAGAAGATACTGACGACGATTTCTAAACAGACCACAAGCGAATACAAAATAGCCTGGACGGGGCTATTTTGCTATATATAATAATTATTTTATAATAACCGAACAAACCGAACAGGGAATAAAACATACTAAACCACAAACATTCTCAAAAATCAATATTGACTACGATTGTGCTTGTGATAAAATAGAAATAAGAAATTTGAACGGATCTACGCGTTGAGAGGCGTTCAAATTTCGGGAGGTGGGAGCGTGTGAAGTTATCTTTGGCTAAAACGTCAAACCACCTAGAAATCCCAAAACTCAAAACAAACCAAAAATGTGCTTCTTCCGTTGTTCTCGGAAGCACATTTTTTCTAAAACTATACAAAAAAATCGCCTCGACTTGAGGCTTAATTTTTTGGTCCCCGAGATGGGACTCGGACCCATAACCCGGTAAAGGGAGCGGATTTTAAGTCCGCCGCGTATACCAATTCCGCCACTCGGGGGAACCATGGAGGTGCCAGCCGGAATTGAACCGGCGTACGCGGTTTTGCAGACCGCTGCGTAACCACTCCGCCATAGCACCATGAGTGGTAACATATATTATATCACATCACTGTCACTTCTGTCACTTCCGCAGCCTTTAACCAATTCACAAAATGTAGCAGCCACGGCGCACTATCTTGTGTCAGCACCATCCCCGTATTTACAATATAGCTCGCTCCGCCCTTCACTATCTCCCGCCCGCGCATATAGCGAGTAGGGAACCACTTCATAAACGGTGCCACAATCCCACCATGCCCACCGAGCGCATCGACCAAACAATCTAACCCCAGTGGCAAACAGCCACCATGCGTATGTCCGAAGCTCATCGCACTAAACCCACGCAGCTCGCGCATTTTATAAAGGTCGTTAATCGGCGCATGCCCAGCAAACCAGCTTACCTTCCCCGTGCACTCGTCAAACACCCCTTCCGCTCCAAGCTCACGAATCTTCTTTCGCATCGCCGGATAATTCTCTCCCTTCGCGTGCGGTTTACAATAATAAATCTCCGGCCCCTGCCAAAACCCAAAAATCCGGAGATTCTTCACCTCAAACCATTCATCGACCAATAATTTCACTCCCACCTCGCGACAAAGTCTGCGCCACTCTGTCATCGCCCCTTTTCGCACCCAGGCCAGATACTCCGCATAGCTTTCGGGCAATCTATGAATTGGCTCCACTTGGTCGTGATTGCCAAGCACCGCCACCGTCGGCGCAATTTTCGCACAAATCCCCAGCCGTTTCTTTAGCGCTCGCACCAACTTTCCGTCATCTAGCGCCAGCGGCGTGTCGAGCATATCTCCCTGTACAATAATCACATCTGGCTTTATGCGTTGAAGCCGCTTCTTCATCATCTCACTTTGTTTTTCAGAAACAATTTTGCTCACATGCAAATCCCCCACCAGCGCCACCTTCACAGGCGTTTTCAACTTTCCTGTCTTCACGGTATATTTTGGCGTCCGACACACCAGCGGTTCTTTCAAAAACATAACCTTATTATACCGCAAACATGATATAATGTTACCCATGAAACGTGTTAATTTCGCCAAGTTTTTCGACGAATTCACTCTCGCCGGCCGCGGCCTTCTCCTTGCGACCAAAAAACGCTTCTTTTGGCCACCATTTCTCATTACCTTTTTGGTTTTCGGCACCCTGCTCAACCTCCTCTCCTCCGGCTTCACCTCATTCCAGCTCATTGCGAGCAACCTCGGTAGCGGCAACATCGCCGGTGCCTTACAAATCATCGGCAACGCTTTTCTCGCCATCTTTGGCGTCGGTCGCAACTTCGTTGACTTCGCCCTTAACTTCCTACTCACGCTTCTTCAATCTATCCTTATCGCTCTCGTCATCTTCGTCGCTCGCCATAACCGCGCCGTCAAAAAAGCCAAAACGGAAACTTCCACCAAATCCTCCTCTGGCGCCGAGTCTTCCGCCCTCGTCGCCGGCCTTGTCGTCCTCGGCTCTGGCTGCCCCACCTGTGGCACCACTCTCCTCGCTCCAGCACTTGGCGCCGTCCTTTCTGGAACCACTGGTGCCGTTCGCCTCGCCGGCATTTTCTCCACCGTCCTCAACATTCTTGCCATTTTGCTCGCAATTTTAGTTTTTCGGAAGCTTGGCCTCGAAACCTATGCTATAATCAAGAGTGAACAATATATGGAGAAACATCATGAAAAAAGCTGTTAGAATCATTGCGCTCGTTGCTGTCTTCGCGCTGATTTTTATCGCCATCGTCACCAGCAGCATTAAACCCGTTGACGCCACCAAAGTCTGGAACGAAACCATGACTCTCGGCAACGCCGACACTGCCGTCCGCCACTACGTCGTTTACACCGACCTCATGTGCCCCTACTGTAATTATTACGCTCGCACCATCTACCAAAACGACGAAGATTTCCAAAAGTTCCTCTCCGACAACAACATTCTCTACGAAGTTCGCGTTACCGACATGCTCTATGAAGGCTCCGGCATCGAAATGTCCCGCCCTGCCGCCGAAGGTGCTTATTGCGCCGCCAGAGAAAACCGGTTCTGGGACTATTACCACGCCGCGCTCGACAGCATCTTTGAAGATTATTACGACAAGGGCATCGGCTATTCCAAAACCGCCCCCATGATTACCGACATGACCCGCGACTACTGGCTGGAAATCGGCACCGAAATCGGCCTCGGCGACACCTTCAAAACTTGCTTCGAAAACGAAGAAACCATGCCCGAAGTCCAAGACAACACCATTCGCGCCGGCACCAGCGTTTCTGGCCTCCCCTACTTCACTTTTGGCAAGTTCTCGACCGGCGGCTTCGACCCCAGCTGGGATTGGAACACCGTCAAAAACATGTTAAGCCAGGGTTTGAAGTAATTTCGCCTCAAACAACACGCACGGCACCGCTGGCGGTGGCGTAAAATCCGTTGGTTTTAGGGGATATCGTATTTTTGTTGCGTACTTTTCAAGCAGCTCGTAGCCCAGCTGCGACGTATAATGCCGATTAGTCGCAATCAGCTTCAGCGCAAACTGTTTTTGCAAAATCAAATAAAAACTCGCCGGCGGATTCTCGCTCTCGATTAATTTATGCACAATTTTTGACGACAGATGAAACGGCGGGTTTGCAAACACTTTATAGCCTTCCGGCAACTTCGCAAGGTCAAACTCCAAAAAATCCGTCTCCACCACTTCCACGTTTTCAAGCTCCTGCTGTGCCAAGTTCTTCCGGAGCAGCTCCGCGGTTTTCGGGTCCGATTCCACCGCCACCACTTTCGCCGAGCGCCTTGCTAGCGCGCTCGTAATCACTCCGCTCCCCGCCCCAATCTCCAGCACCGTATCGCGCCGCTTAATGTTTGAATGCCCAATCAACATCAGCGCTAATTTCGGCGACCGCAAGAAATGTTGTGACAAGAGGTGGTTGCGCATAAATTAAGAACTAAACCGCCGAATCGGCTTCCTCGCCCGTTGCTAGATTTTTCACCTTAAACGCCCGCGTCTTCACTTCGTTTTCGCCCACCACCACGAGATAATCCGCCGTCTTCCCGGCATACTTAATCTTGTCACCCAGTTTTTTATTCATAAACACAATATCAACATCTTTCCCACGCCCGCGGAACTTCGCGGCCACTTCATGCGCAAACGCCACCTCTTCGCTCGTATTCCCAAACGGCACAATCGCATATCTCTTTCGCTCGGTTTCAACGCCATTCAGCAGTCCATATTCCTTCATAATATAAAACAGCCGCGTCAACCCAATCGACCCTCCCACGCCCGGAAACTTTTGATCAGTATAATATTCGGCCAGGTTTTCGTATCTCCCGCCGGAGCAAACCGAGCCAATCTGCTTGTAATCCGGCAAAATCGTCTCGAACACCGTGCCGGTATAATAATCCAGCCCCCGCACGATTTTCATGTCCGCCACCACAGACGCATCCAAATTTTGCCCTTCAAGAATCGCCAAAACTTTCTCCAGTTCCGCCACGCCTTCCTGGAATTTCTCGTTCTCAAACCCAAACGCCGTTAGTTTTGCGACAACTTCCTCGCGGGTGCCCGCAATTTCAATAAACTTAAGCACGTCCTCAACCCGCTCTTCGCCAATCGCCAGCTCATCCAGCCACTCCCGCACTTTCTCCGGCGCCACTTTCTCCGCATGGTCAATAATTCCGGCGATCTCCCCAGCCACTTCCTGCAAATTCAGCTCCTCCAAAAACCCAGCCAGAATCTTTCGGTTCGACACTCTCACCAGCCGCTTCGGCAGGCCGAGCCTATTCAGCGCATCCGCCAACGTCAAAATCACTTCTGCATCGTACTCGCTCGCCAGCTCATTTCTCCCCAAAATATCCACGTCGCACTGATAAAACTCACGGAACCGCCCCTTCTGCGCCCGTTCGCCACGGAAATTACGCCCAATCTGAGTCACCTTGAACGGAAAGTTTAGGTCGCTCTCATGCTCCGCCGTATAGCGCGCTAGCGGCACCGTGTGGTCAAAACGTAGCGCTTGATCGGCCCCTTCCGACGCCTCCTCGGTCTTTACGACTTTATAAATTTGTTTTTCAGTTTCGCCCCCCGCCTTCGCGAACAAAATCTCTGCGCGGTCAATCGTCGGCGTTTCTATCTCCAAAAACCCGTGGCTTCGGTACACTTCCCGAATCTCATCCTTAAATTTATTAAAAACAGCCTGCTCGCGGGGCAAAAGCTCCTGCATGCCGGAAATGGGGGAAGTATTTAACTTTTTCATATCTCTTATTATACTACAAAAAACGCCCCAGAAGGGCACTTTCTCTGTTTGGTGGCTCCGGTCGGACTTGAACCAACGACACAAGGCTCTTCAGGCCTCTGCTCTACCAGCTGAGCTACAGAGCCAACCAAAACCTATTCTATCACAGTTTTCCCCAAAAGAAAAGAGCAAAATACCGCTAGTACTAGACAAAATCGCCAAAGTATGCTATAATATAAGCTGGAATAGTCCTTTTACAGTCCAAAGCCAAAAAATTGTTTTACCTAAGAAAGGGAGGGATTCTTAATGGATAAACTCACGATGATTGGAAAAATGACCCGTATTCTGCCCGACGCAATCAAAAACCGGCTCACCAAGCTGGTTTTCGCAGACACCCCGGAAAGCCTGCCGAACCTTTCGGCTCATCCCAACCTGACGGTCGCCCTGGTTCTGGGCGGTTGTAACGGCCGCGTTGAACGCGCCGCCAAACTCTACCACAAGGGAATCGTCACCAAAATCCTGGTTTCCGGAGGCATCGGCGAATACAGCGAAAACAAGGAAATCCCTGAGGCCATCATTAACCGCCAGAAACTTCTTGACCTCGGTGTCGCTGATGAAGACATTTGGGTCGAAGAGAACTCCAGAACCACCATGGAAAACCTGGAGTTCTCGCTCCCCATCATCACCTATCGTTGCGGGCTGGCACAGCGTTGTAACGTAGTTCTGATTACCAACCATTTCCACCTCAGGCGCGCCAAGCTTTACTTCCTCCAGGTCGTTGAAGAACTGAAGAGAGTCACTGGCAACGTGGAGTACGGCTACCTCCACCTCTACTGGTCAACTGCCGACTTTTACATCGACAAGCTCAACTGGCGCCACAGTCTTGACGGCTGCATGCTGGTCGGTAAGGAAGCGATTCAGCTGGTGCTTGCGCACTGGCATCTTGGCTATGGATGAGAACCCCGCCCCCGCGGGGCTTCTCTTTTATTGGACAATATTGAGGTTCGGTGTTATAATCATGTCGTGCGCACAAGGAGGGTGTGCATTATAAATTATTTTCGGTGGGCATTAGCTCACTTTTTTCTGGTTAAAACCCGAACGAACCTTAACAAATTGCGGAAGGGAGAGAAAACTGTATGTTGCTTCAACCACTTTACTATGTTTCTCTGGCGGTCGTGGCGCTCGTTGGAATCTACATGGTTCACGAATACCGCGCCGTCAAACGCATGAGCGAAGGCCCGCCAGAAACTGGCATGTCTGTCGTTGCTGCCCGGATTCGTGAAGGCGCCAAAGCTTTCACGGACACCATCTATAAGGTTATTATTCCTGTTGCGATTGGCATCGCCATCATCTTCAGCCTATTCGTCGAGGCCTTCGATGGCGTCGCCTTCCTGGGTGGATTACTCTGTACTTCAATAGCAGTCATCGTCGGCCGCAGCGTTGGCACTTTCGCTAATGTCCGTGCTACCGCCGCCGCCCTCGCCAACGTCGACGAACCGGAAGATGTCGCCACGGCCAGGACTGTCAACGCTACCCTTAAAGGCAGCAAAATCTGTGGCCTCATTGTCCATTCAATGGTACTTTTAGGCTACACCTTGACACTTCTGCTCACCGGCATCGAAGCCGTAGCTTCTGGCCACGGCATCCTTTCCTCGGCCATGGTCATCCCAGCTTGCTCGCGCTTGACCGCATATTCTCTTGGCTGGTCTATCATCGCCATGTTTTGTCGCGTGCCAGGTGGTATTTTCACCAAGGCTGCCGACATCGGCGCTGATTTGATTGGTAAAGTTTACATGCACTTCGCCGAAGACGACCCGCGAAACCCCGCGTCTGTTGCTGATAACGTCGGCGACATCACCAACGACATCGAGGGCAACCAGGCCGACCTCGGAGAAAGTACGGCCGCTACACCTGTCACCGCTACTGTCACCGCCTTCAACATGTATGGACTCATAGGCGGCAACCAAGAAATCCTGAAAATCTTGATTGCTTTCCCGCTTATCATGTCGATTGCCGGCCTCATCAGTAGCATCGTCGGACTGGTTTATGCGTCAAACGTCAAGACCAGCAAGAGCCCCAAGAGCCAGCTCAATGCTTCCATGTACATCGCCGCTAGCGGCGCCGTGATAGCCAGCTTTGCAGCTTCTAAGCTCCTGTTTTCAAATCCGGAGCTGATTCCTGCCGAGTTTAGAGCCGGAGATTTGTCGCTCTTCATCTGCACCCTCTGCGGCATTGTCGCAGGCGTCGCGGTCGGCCTTATCGCACAGCGTTTCACCGACCTTGACAGTAAATGGTGTAAAGACACCGCCGGAAAAGCCAAACAAGGTTCAGCCATCATCGCTTCATACGCTCAAGCTGGTGGTTGGATTTCCTGTTTCTTCGAAATCGGCGTGGTCGCCTTCCTATCGTTCACGGCACAGAAAATCGCTGGCGCTTACGGACAGGCCATCATGGCCCTCGGCATGTTGTGCTTCGTTGCGCAACCTATCAGCGCTGACGCCTTTGGCCCCATTTCCGACAACGCTGGCGGCATCGCCGAAGCCTGTCATCTACCAGAAGGCGTCCGCCGCATCACCGACAAGAACGACGCCGTCGGCAACTCTACTGCTGCTGTTGGCAAAGGTCTGGCTATTGGCGCCGCTGTCGCCGTCGTCTTGTCGCAGGTTTCCGCTCTCATGGGCGCCGCCGGTAAAACCATGCTCAACATGCTTGAACCGGAACCCATGTTAGGCGGTTTGCTCGGCGCAGGCCTAATGGGAACATTCTGTGGTTTGCTAGCTAAATATACTCTGCAAGCTGCCGACCACATGGCCGCCGAATGCCGTAAACAGTTCAAAGACAAGGACGTCGTTAACGGCCTGAAAGACCCCGATTACAAAGCCTGCATCATCAGCGCCACTAATGATGCCATCAGCAAGATGATTTACCCGGTCGCCCTTGCGGTCGGTGCAACATTAATCCCCGGCTTCGCCTTTGGCGTCGAGACCTTGGGCGGACTGCTCCTCGGCACCACGCTCGTCGGCGCCGTCTGCGCCGTTCAGTTCAGTAACGCTGGTGGCCTGGCCGACAACGCCAAAAAGCGTTTTGAAGCTGGCCTGGTCGTGGGCTACGAACCCGGAACCGCAGACTACGATTTTGTCCATGACGCCGCCGTCGTCGGCGACACCATGGGCGACTGGATGAAAGACGTCGTTGCGGTCTGCATCGACATCTTCATGAAGATTATCGGCATCCTTGGCATGATGCTCGCACCAATCTTCGCGCAGTACAACCTGCTCCAATTTCTCGGTATCTAACTTCTACAAATCCCCCTCGCTTCCTTAAGAAGCGGGGGATTTTTTATTCCAAATACTCGCGGTATTTTCCGTTATTATACATTGACCAATCCGTAAACTCACGCTCGGCCTTCACATATATATTATACGCACACCTCACATTCGTCTCTAAATCAAACGTATCGCAATCTTCCCGCCCCGGCAAAATCCGCACCTGGAACGCCCCGACCGAATAACCATATTCTCTCCCATTTTCTTCAAATATCAAATCCGTATCGCCCTTCGTATTAATATCGCACTTGCTTTCCGCCTTCATCACCGCCGTCGCCAGCTTCGTGTCCCAATCATACTTTTCAATCTCTGCCACCACCTTGTCGCAATCGTTCGCTGCCAACTTTGCTTTATGTACGCCAATCTTGAACCAATCCGGATCCACCAAAATTGTATAGCACGTCAAAAACCCTAACCCAAAAATCAAAAGCACGGCAATTATTTTACGCATTAAGCCTATTTTATCATATTTTACATTTTTCCCGCTTGAAATCGCTCATGTTTATATATATAATATATACATGCGTTCGAGATTTTTTGGAAAGAAAATAAAATCTTCCTGCATTTTGTCGGTTGCCACCGTCCTCATTCTTTCCCTCGTTCTCTCCACTGCCACCGCTTTCCACTCCGCTTCTGCCGCCGGCAGTCAAGGCTCTCGTGAATCCGCTCAGAAAAAACAGCTTTACCAAATTCTTTATCACTGTGTCGCGAACGGCGCAGCGCCATGGTATTATTCACGTTCTAACCTCATCAAAGAACATCGAATCATCCAAGATGACGTTTCGAGTTGGTCCCACGGTAGTTCCTATGTCGAAAGGCGACTTTACGGCGAATATGGAGACGGAGCGGTCTCTTGCGAAGGACGTCAATTTGGTAATTGGGGGACACTTCAGCAAGTTCTCAACGGCCTCGGCCTCGACTACATGAACGATTTCATTTGCAATTACAAAACCGCCAACGAGGGAGGAATTGTCAATATTGACTCTTCGACTTCCTGCGCCGCCGCTGTTGACACTGGCAGTGGACTTGGCGGGTATAAAAATGGCAACGAAAAAATGGCCTATATCAACGACGTCGTCACCAACAAAACTTTTGGCGGTGACGTGCCCGGTGGCAGTCTTGATACTTTCACCGACCTAGAAAAATATTATATTTATGAGGACGCCTTCCTCAACGTCTGCGGTTACGGTTCAGCCGACTTCTCCGGCACCGAATATGATTACAGAATCTACGCATGGGATCCAAGCTCCGGAGAGCTCAAACTCGGTGGTTATGCGAGGTCGCGCGACAAAAGCCACAGCGTAAAACTCTATCAATCCTATGGCAATAGCGATGAAAGGCTAGTAAAAACCTGTCAAGAAATCGCAGAGACCTTAAGCACCAACAGCCCCGAAGTTCAAGCCTACGCCAACGAACTCGCTTCTGGCGTTGACTGCAACAAAAAGGTCGCCGACGCCGTCGATTCCATCCGTTCTTGGGCTTCCAGCCACGACGGCGAATATTCCACCACTGCTGAAGCAGAAATCTCTACACTTCTTGCCAAGTACGGCTCGGTTTCCGAATCCGCCAAAGTCACCTTCGGGAGCGACGGTGTTGTTTCTTTTAACTGTCCAAGCCTCGATTCGCTTAGCCGCGAGTGGGAAGACATCAAAAGCCGCAACTCCCTCGGCGGCGATACGCCATCAATTAGCACCGATCCCGGCGTAGCCGGCTCAACCGGTACTGGCACCGGCGTCGAGGCTTCCTGCCACAACTCCGCCGGCTCGCTCGGCTGGATTCTTTGCCCGGTTCTCGAACTCGCCGCCAACGCCAGCCAATACATTTATGAAAGTTTCATTGAACCTTCTCTTGTCATTAGCCACAACCTCTTCAACGCCGACGCCTCCATCTCTGGCACGCGCAACGCCTGGGGGCGTTTCCGCGACCTCGCAAACATCGTCTTCGCGATTTTGCTTCTTTTCGTCATCTTCTCTCAAGTCACTGGTATCGGCATCGACAACTACGGCATCAAAAAAACTTTACCAAAACTCATCGTCGCCGCCATTCTCGTTAACCTCAGCTTCTATGTTTGTCAACTCGCCGTTGACGCTTCAAACATCGTCGGCACCAGCCTCAAAGCCATGTTTGAAGAAATCGGCAACGGCATCACGGTCCCAGCCGCCTTCCTCGAAAACAACGGCATCAGCGACGGCGTTTATGTTGGCGGCAGCATCGCCCTCACAGTGCTTGGTGCCGTTGGCGGCGTCGCACTTTGGTCAACTTTCGCTGGCGGACTTGGTGCTACCGCCGCGGCTATAGGTGGCTTCTTGCTCGCCATCTTGCCCGCCGTTCTCGGCGCACTCGTCGGCGTCATCTTCCTCTTCGTCCTCCTCGCTCTTCGCCAAGCTCTTACTGTCATTTTGGTCGTGCTCTCGCCGCTCGCCTTCGTTTGCTACACGCTTCCAAACACCAAAAAGCTTTTCGACCGCTGGCTCCAGCTCCTCAAGGGCATGCTCATCCTCTACCCGATTTGCTCCCTCCTTGTTTACGGCGGTCGTCTCGTTGCTAGAATTCTCCTCAGCACCGGCGGTACCAGCACCAACCTTTGGCTCCTCATCGCCGCCATGGCCGCCGAAATCGCTCCGATTTTCTTCATCCCTAGCCTTGTCCGGAACGCTTACCGCGCCACCGGCACGCTCGGCGCTCGCCTCAACTCGCTTCGTGGTCGACTTACCGGCGACGCCAGAAATCGCGTCACAAACAACCGTGCCTACAAATCCGCTCAGCGGCAAGCCGAGTTCCGCCGCAACCAACGTCTTGCTAACCGCTACGAATCCGCCAACGCGAAAAGCACCGGCGGTCGCAACCGCCTCGTCCGCGGCGTCAACCGCCTGTACGCCGGCAGTCGCGCCAATCAAGAACGAGTTATGGAGTCGCGCAAAGCCGAAGTTGCCGAAGAGCAACGCCGCCAAGACCTCGCCAAATGGGCTGGCACCAACACCACCGACTTTACCGGTCGCGAATACCGTGACCAAAATGGCAACCTCATCACCCAAGGTCAGGCCACCGTCAACGCCCAAATCCAGCAAGCCACGCTTGGCGCCGAAGCCGAAACCGCCCGCGCCAACCTCCTCAACAATGGCGCTTACATCAGCACTCGCCGTGGCCAAAACGCCAAAGTCATTTCCGATGAAGTCACCAAGACCTTCGAAGACCAATACTCTCGCATGGCCACGCCAGAAATCCAAGCGCAAATCACCGCCGCTTCCAACGCTGCTCCTGGCACTCAAAACCAACTCGAACAAATCATCGCCGGTATCCGCACCCTTGCCTCCATGGGGCAAGGCGACAAAGCCAGGGATTCAATCGACAAAAACTCCGTTGCCTTGCATACCATTGCCAACACAGCTGACGCCGATGGCAGCTTCACTAACCGCACTCGCCTCGCTCAGGCTTACGCCGGTGCCGGTACTTTTGAAACCACTGAATATGCCAAGCATCTCGGTAAGTTTGGCGCTGACGCAGATCACCCTGCGCTCGACTTTCATACCTGGGCCACTAGCGCTGAAGTCGAAAGGGATGGCGCCGGCAACGTTGTTAAAACTCTCGACGGTGACGATAAGCTCGTTGAAGACCGCAGTCTTGCCGCTTCGATTCAAAAGAAGGGTCTTGGTAGCCTCGACAAAGACAGCCTCGAATACGCCTCCACCACCGGCTCGCTCGAACGCGGTGCCTCCGCTCGCGAAATCGCTCGCGCCACTTCTCAACCGCTCAGCAACGAAATGGTTGCCAAATTTGCCAACGCTATTCGCAATTTCTCCGACGCCTCCAAGCGCGACAAAATTCGCCAGGTCACCACGGCTTCTCAGTTCGTCAACATGAACGAAAACGTCCGCGTCCAAATTGCCACCGCCGCCGACTGGAAGAATCAACTCGGCGAAGAACTCAAGAAGAACCCGCAAATCGCCGCTCGCCTCAATACCGACGAACACCGCAAATACGTCAACTCCTAGCCCTTGCTTTTTCCCGCGCCCTCTGCTACAATATAAACACAAAGCACGTTCTTATGCGTGCGAATGTAGCTCAGTTGTTTAGAGCGCTTCCTTGCCAAGGAAGAGGTCGAGAGTTAGAGTCTCTTCATTCGCACCACATAAGAGCGTACTTTTTTTGTTTGTGCAAATGCGCCCAAAAACCTTTACTTCGCGCCTCAAAATCTATATAATATATATGTATAAAAGGAGATAATAATGAACACAGCTACTCTAATATTAATCATCATCGGCATCGTCCTACTCATCGTCATCGCGGCCCTTTGGTCAACCTATAACGGCCTCGTCAAACTTGACGAACGCGTCAACGAAGCTTGGTCTGACATCACCGTCCAGCTCAAATACCGCGCCGACCTCATCCCGAACGTCGTCGAAACCGTTAAGGGCTACGCCAAGCACGAAAAAGAAGTCTTTGAAGGCGTCACCGAGGCTCGTTCTGCCGTCATGGGCGCCAAGACCGTCAAGGCCGCCGCTGAAGCTGAAGCCAGCATGACAAGCGCGCTCTCGCGCATCTTCGCTATCGCCGAAGCTTATCCGGAATTAAAATCCAACACCAACTTCCAAAAACTCCAGGAACAGCTCCAAGACGTTGAAGACAAAATCCAAGCTTCCCGCCGCTTCTATAACGCCGGCGCCAAAGAACTTAATACCAAGATTAAAACTTTCCCGACCAACCTCATCAACAAACTTGTCGGCCACTTCAAGAAACGCGACTACTTTGAAGTTGCCGAGTCTGAACGCGCTAAAATCGCCGAAGCTCCCGAAGTTAAGTTCTAATTAAAAACAATGTACAAAAACATCGCGGCAAACAAACGCAACACCGTCTTTATTATGATTGGGTTTGTGGTTTTGGTTGCCGCGATTGGGCTTTTATTTTCTTTTCGTAGCGGCGAATTTTACCCAGGTGCTCTCGCCGGCTTTTTAATTTTTGCCATCTGCTATGTTTTGTTTCAATATTTCGCCGCCTCAAAGTTAGCCGTGGTGATGACTGGCGCCAAAAAAATTGAAAAGAAAGACAACCGCCGGCTTTATAACATTGTCGAAAACTTATCTCTCACTGCCGGCCTCCCTATGCCCGAAGTTTATATCATCGACGACCAAGCACCAAACGCCTTCGCCTCCGGCCGCGACCCCAAGCACGCTCTTGTCTGTGCCACCACTGGACTGCTCGACATCATGGACGATAAAGAAGTTACCGCCGTCATGGCGCACGAACTATCTCACGTCAAAAACTACGACATTCGCCTCACCACCATAGTCTTCGGCCTCGTTTGCTTCATCGGCCTCCTCGCCGACATCGGTTGGCGCATCGCCTTTCGTGGCGCCCGGCGCAGCCGCGAAGATTCCAGCCCCGTCGCTCTCATTTTGGCTCTCGTCACGGTCGTTGTCGCGCCGATTGCTGCTGCCCTTGCCCAAATGGCCGTTTCGCGCCAGCGCGAATATCTCGCCGACTCATCGGCCGTCATGCTCACGCGCTACCCCGAAGGCATGATTTCCGCCCTTAAAAAGCTTGAAGCTCACGCTCGCCCCATGACGCAACAAAATCCCGCCACTGAAGCTATGTTCATTTCCTCTCCGCTTAAAAAACGCTCGCTCAACAATCTTTTTTCCACCCACCCGCCCATCGAAAAGCGCATAGAAAGGCTCGAAAATGCCAAGTTCAAGTTCTAAAAAATCCAAGAAACCGGCCAAAAAATCTACCGGCCCGTTCAAAGCCGCCTTCCGTGAGGCTTATCAAAAATCTCGTGAAAAAATCTGGGCCAAAAAACGCGCTCGCGTCCGCTTGCACCAAAGCTTCAAACGTAGCTACCGCGAAGATTACGTCCGCAAGCTTTCCATCCCCGGCCTGCTCCACCACGCCGCCGACACTTTCGCCGTCATTTTCAAAAACTGGCGCCTGTTCCTCCCGCTCATCATCTTCGCCGTGCTCTTCAACGTCGTTCTTGTCGGCCTCATGTCCGAATCGACTTATGTCGAATTCCAAAAAACTCTTGAAGACACCACTTCCGGCGGCCTCTCCGGCGCCGAACTCGGTAACTTCGCCAAAGCCGGCTTACTTCTAATCTCCACGGTCACGACCGGCGGCCTTTCCGGCGGTCTTTCTGAAGCCCAAATCATCTTCGCCGTCATTATTTTCCTCCTCATTTGGCTCATCACCATCTACCTCCTTCGCCTCCGCCTGGCAGGGAAGAAGGTTAAACTCCGCGACGGCTTTTATAATGCCCTTACTCCGCTCCTCTCCACTTTTGTCGTTTTCCTCGTCGCCGTCATCCAGGCCATCCCGATTTTCATCGTTATCATCACCTACTCCGCCGCCGTCCAAACCGACTTCCTTTCCACGCCGTTCTATGCCCTCGTCTATTTTATCTTCGCCGCCCTCCTTATTACTCTCTCCGGCTATCTTCTGTCATCCACTCTCATCGCTCTCGTCGCCGTCACCGCTCCGGGGCTGTACCCCATGACCGCGCTCAAAACCGCCTCCGACCTTATGGCCAGCCGCCGCATCCGCTTTCTCATCCGCCTCGTGTTCTTGATTTTAGTCTTGGCGGTTTGTTGGGTCGTCGTTATGCTTCCGCTCATCACCATCGACCTCTGGCTCAAAGGCATCTGGAGCTGGCTGGAGGGCTTCCCGTTCGTTTCAATCATGCTCCTCATCATGACCTGTTTCACTTTTGTCTATATCTCTGCTTATTTATATTTATATTACCGGAGGGTTCTAGCCTATGAAGACGATAAATAAAACCGAAGCCGAGGCGCGCATCGCCAAACTCCGTAAGCTTATTAACGATTATCGCTATCATTACCACGTCCTTGACGAGTCCATCATGTCCGAAGCGGCAGCTGATTCGCTTAAGCACGAACTTTCCCAACTTGAGGCCATGTATCCCGAACTCATCACACCGGACTCGCCCACTCAACGCGTCGCCGGAAAACCGCTCGACAAGTTCGAAAAAGTCACGCACCAAAAACGCATGATTTCCCTCGCGGACGTTTTTTCCGAAGAAGAAGTTAAAGATTGGATTACCCGCACGGAAAAACTCATTCCGGGTGGCAAAATTCAGGAGTTTTTCACCGACATTAAAATGGACGGCCTCGCCTGCGCCTTAAAATACCAAAACGGCCTCTTTGTCCAAGCTGTCACGCGCGGTGACGGGCTGGTCGGCGAAGATGTCACCATGAACGTCAGAACCATTCAAAACATCCCGCTCCGCATTGATGAGCTTGGTGACGTTGAAGTTCGCGGCGAAATCATTTTGTTCAAGAAAGATTTTGCGGAAATCAACGCTCGCCAGAAAAAACTTGGCGAAAAAGAATTTGCTAATCCCCGTAACCTCGCCGCCGGTACCATCCGCCAGCTTGACCCTAAAGTTGCCGCCAGCCGCAACCTTAAATTCATCGCGTACGACCTCGTCACGCCTAACCTCCCTACGCACCGCGAAGCTTACGAAAAACTCCGCGCGCTCGGTTTTCGCACCTCAAACGAAGACAAAGTTTTCTCCAGCAAAGATTTGCCGGAAATGTTTAGGTACATCCGCGCCCTCGACGAATATCGCAAAGGCTTAAAGTTCAACACCGACGGCATGGTCATTAAAGTCAACGACCGCGAAATCTACGACCGCCTTGGCATCATCGGCAAAACTCCGCGCGCCGCCGTCGCCTTCAAATTTCCAGCCGAAGAATCCACCACCAAGGTTCGTGACATCGTCATTTCCATCGGCCGTACCGGTGCCGCCACGCCCGTCGCGATTCTCGACCCCGTTGAGGCCGCCGGCAGCACCGTCCGCCACGCCTCCGTCCATAATGCCGACGAAATCGCTCGCCTCGACGTCCGCATCGGTGACACCGTCATCGTGTACAAAGCTGGCGACATCATCCCCCAAATTAAAGAAGTCTTGACCGCTCTTCGCCCCGAAAACACTGAGCCGTTTGACTACGAAAAAGCCCTGAAAGCTCAATACCCCGAACTCGACTTTGAACGCCCCGCAGGCGAAGTAGTTTATCGCGTTAAGGGTGAAACTTCCGATTTTATTTTGAAACGCAGTATTGAATATTACGCTTCTAAACCCGCATTAAACATTGAAGGTCTCGGCGAAAAAAACGTTGCGCTTCTCGTTGACTCCGGCCTCGTCAAATCTCTCCCCGACCTTTATCGCCTTAAAAAATCCAGCCTCACTTCGCTCGAACGTTTCGCTGACGTTTCCGCCGAAAAACTTTTGGGCAACCTGGAAAAGTCCAAGACCGCTCCGCTTTCCAAAGTCATCACCGCCCTCGGCATTCGCCACGTCGGCGCTCAAACCGCCATCAGCCTCGCCAATCAGTTTGGCTCTCTAGAAAAACTCCAAAACGCCGAAAAAGACGACCTCCTGGCCATTCCCGACATTGGCGAAGTCGTTGCCGAAAGCATCCTTGCCTTCTTTGCTGACGAAGACAACCTAAAAATGCTCGAAGAGCTGAAAGCCCTCGGTCTTCGCCCGACCTTTTCTGACCTTTCCGCCGCGCCACTTTCCGGAAAAAGCTACATTATTTCTGGCACGCTGGAAAAATATGGCCGCGAAGAAGCCGAAGATAAACTTCGCGCCCTCGGTGCCACCGTTACGAGTTCCGTCACTAAAACTACTACCGCGCTAATTCTCGGTGCCAAGCCCGGCGGTAGCAAGCTCAAGAAAGCCGCTGAACTTGGCATCCCAACTCTAGACGAGTCTGCCTTCCTTGCCTTGATTAGTGAGTAGTCTGTGGAAAACTTTGTGTAAAGTGTATAAAATTTGTGCAAAAGTGTCTTGCGTAAGCACTTTTGACGTGCTATCATAGAAGTATGACAAGTGAGGTAAGTCTTATACAGGGAAAAACCGCGGGGGATTTGTACGATTTTGTTCAGGCCGCAGCTTGGCGCGGGGTGATTTCTGAATCTCTTTCCGCTCACCTCCGTGCCGCTCTAAAAAAGATTTTTTCCGCCACCGCTGAACCCGGCGAATATTGGCGTGACCTCCCGCTTGTGGCGGACATTTCCGACCGCATCGCGATTCTTCGCACCCGCAATGCTGGCGAGTGCTCTGAACCAACTATTGAGGCGTATCGTCGCCGTTACGACCGTTCGCTTCGCCTGTTTCTTGAACATCAAGATTTAACCTCTACTCCCCCCGCCCTGCCGTCAAAAACTCCGCCCGCTTCTCCCGCGCCCGAACTCCTCGCCATGCAAAAAGTCCTTGAGGCTTCGCTCAAGTTCCAACAAGAAGTCCTTTCCGCCCTCGCGCTCCTAACCAGCCAGAAAGGAGGCCCGCCATCACAAGCTCCCTAAAAACCAATTAGTCGGCTTTTGGGCCGACTAAGGTAGTTAAAACTTGGAACCGTTATAACTACCTTTATAATAAACTTTTCACCAACTTTTGTCAAACCGTTTAATATAAAGGATTTTTTATGAATTTTCAAATCATTAAAAGCAATAAAACCGAAACCGGCATTCACTATGCTTGGCGCCTTCTCTCTGATGATGGCCGCGTCCTTGCCCGGTCAAAAAAGTATAAAACTCTTGAAGCTTGCAAGAAAGACGTTCATTACGTTGCGCTTTCGGCCGTTTCGGTCAGTCTTGACTACCTGCTCGCGGACGGCTCGTTCAGCCTCGATAATCTCTTTTCTTCCGGCATCGTTTCCTCACCCGACACCCTCACTGACCCAGTCTTCACCGAGTCCAGCCTTACCGACCCAGTTTTTACTGAATCTGCTCTCGACTCACCGGATCTTAATCCAGCTTTGTAGTGCTTAAAAAGCCCAGCGTTTAGAACGGTTTGGCGAGACCGAGGCGAGAGTTGGCTTCGGCAATACGGATTAGCTCGTTGTACTTCGCCATCCGTTCCGAGCGCGACAGGGAACCAGTCTTAATTTGCCCAGCGCCCAGCCCCACGGCAATGTGAGAAATCGAAACGTCTTCTGTTTCGCCTGAACGGTGGGAAATAATCGTCTTGTAGCCGGCTTTCTTTGCCATCATCACGGCGTTAATCGTCTCGGAAAGCGACCCAATTTGGTTCGGCTTCACGAGGATTGCGTTGCCGGCCTTCTCTTCAATTCCTTTCTTGAGAAGCCTCGTATTTGTCACAAACAAATCGTCACCCACGAGCTGCGCGCGACCACCCAACCGCGAGGTCATCATCTTCCACCCCGCCCAATCGTTCTCTGCTAAGCCGTCTTCAATCGACACTACCGGATAATTATCCAAAATCCAGGTGTACCAGTTCGTCAAATCTTCCGCGCTCTTCCAATCCCCGTTCGTTTTTAGGACGTAGTGGTCTTTATCATAAAACTCCGAGCTGGCAATGTCCATCGCCATCGCAATATCTTCACCAGGCTTATAACCGGCCTTCTCAATCGCAAGCTTGATGCATTCGAGCGGCTCGTTGTTACCATCGCGTACTTTTGGCGCATAGCCACCTTCATCGCCCACGGTCACAGGAAAGCCACGTTCCTTCAAAACGTCTTTCAAAGCATGAAACACTTCCGCACCCATTCGCACGGCGTCGGCGATATTCTCGGCGCCTTTAGGAATAATCATATATTCCTGGAAATCCGTCGCCCAGTCCGCATGCTCGCCACCGTTCATCACATTCATCATCGGCATCGGAAGCGACATCTCGCCCATTGTTCCGGCCAGTTCGGCAATATAAGCATAAAACGGCAACTTCTTCGCTCGCGCCACCGCCTTTGCCGTCGCAAGAGATACGGCCAAAATCGCGTTCGCACCAAGTTGGGTCTTGTTTGGCGTACCATCAAGGTCGAGCATAATTTGGTCGACCGTCGCTTGCGCCGCCGAATTACCAACTAGCACATCTTTAATTTTTGAGTTGACGTTCCAAACGGCCTTGAGCACACTCTTGCCGCCGTAAAACTTCGGGTCGTTATCGCGCAGTTCTAGCGCCTCACCCGAACCCGTTGAAGCGCCCGACGGCACCGCCGCCCGCCCCGCCTGGCCAGATTCCAAAAACACATCCGCCTCCACGGTCGGATTCCCCCGGCTGTCTAAAATCTGCCTCGCTTTGATATTAGAAATCACAAAATTATCCATGAAACTATTATATCAAAAAACATAAGAACTTTGTATAGCCAAAATCTATGCTATAATGACCTCAAATGAACCAACCACTTGACCCCGAAAAATCCCGCAAGCTCCGCCCGCTCCGCATTGTCCTTGCCGTTTTGATTGCAGTTCTGTTGGTTTTAATTCTCGAACGCCTGCCAACTTCCGTCAAAGACCGCACCACATCCAGCTCCCAAACCACCGGTACTCCCGCCCCGGAAGGTAGTAAATATTATTACCTTAATGGCCTCCTAGATATCTTGGAAAACCAAACCGAAGATAAGCTTCGCGCTCTCGGCGTTCCCGAAGAAGAGTTCTCGAACGTCGGCGAATACCTTTCTAAAGACGAACTTTTCATTATTGAAACCAAAGCCACCCTGGCAAGCAGCCTTGAAGAAACCTACGTCGAAGCCGACGAAGCCGGCATCGCCGAGCTCCGCACTATTTTTGGCCTTAAAGAAAATTATTCTTTCGAAAAGTTTAGCCAACTCTCCACCGCTCCGGCAGAATATAAAATCCTCTCTGACCTCCTCACGGAATATCACACAACTTTGGACAAAGTCGAAGATTACGACGAAATGTTGTAATATAATATATACATGAACGAAGCGCTCACAAAAAAGCTCGCCACTCTTCCCGCCGCCCCTGGCGTATATTTCCATAAAAACAAAGCCGGGGAGATTATTTATGTCGGCAAGGCCGCTGTCCTTAAAAACCGCGTCCGCCAATATTTCCAAGATTCCCGCGAACGCGACCCCAAAACCGAAGCACTTGTCGCAGAAATTTACATGACCGACTGGATTGTCGTAGAAACAGAAATGGACGCGCTTTTTCTTGAATCGGAAATGATCAAGCGCTACATGCCAAAATGGAACATCCTCCTGCGCGACGACAAAACCGTTTCTTACATCCGCATCAACCTTGACGCAGAAGTCCCGTACGTCTCCATGACCCGCAATCCCCTCGGTGACCAAGCCCGCTACGTTGGCCCTTTCTACGCCAGAGCCTCTGTCGCCATCGCTCTCCGCGCTCTTCGCAAAATCTTCCCCTTCTATATTAAGCCCTATAACGGCAAAAAAACGCTCGACACCGACCTTGGCCTCACTCCGGGTATTGAAGTTGGCAAAATGACCCCCAAGGATTACCACAAAATTCTCGAAAAACTCATCCGTTACCTTGAGGGCGAGCGAGAAACTCTCGTCCGTGACCTCGAAAAAGAAATGAAAGACGAAGCCGAAGCCCAGCATTTTGAGCGCGCCGCTGAACTGCGCAACGAACTAATCGGCCTCAGTGGCCTTAAAAACAAAATCATCTTTTCCGACAAGGAGTTTCTCGACATTTCGTCCGACATGGCACTCCACGACCTTAAGCGTATGCTCCACCTCCCCAACCCCCCTCGCCGCATTGAGGGTTACGACATCTCTCACCAATCTGGTCAAGACGTTGTCGCTTCCATGGTCGTTTTTATGAATGGCGCCTCTGACCGCTCTGAATACCGCAAGTTTCGCCTTAAACATCAACAGAACAACGACACGGCCAACCTCAAAGAAATCATCACGCGCCGCCTTCAGCACACCGAATGGCCTCTCCCTGACCTCATCGTCCTTGATGGCGGGGAAGCCCAGGTTGCCACTGTCTTGCCACTCCTGGAAAACGCTAAAGATGGCGCCCCCATCCCCGTCATCGGGCGCGATAAATCTGGCGACCACTCCAAATCCGCCAGCGTCAGGATTGTTTATCCAACCGATCACGGTTTCCAAAAAATCGAACTCGCTCAAGATTCGCACGTCGCTCGGCTCATCGCTCGCATCGACGAGGAGGCTCACCGCTTTGCCGTCACTTACCACACGCTTTTGAAGCGTAAACGTCAACTTGGGCGATAAAAACCTTGTAAACTTCACCAAAATCACCTATAATAAAGACATTATGAATCTAGTTTCCGTTTTTCAAACTGCCATTATTATTTCCGCCGTTCTCGTCATCTTGCTCGTCCTCTTGCAACAACGCGGCGCTTCGCTCGGAGCTGGCCTCGGCGGCACCGGCGAACTTTACACCACTCGCCGCGGTCTCGACAAATCGCTTTTCAATGCCACCATTGTTTTTGCCGTCATCTTCGTCCTTTCAATTCTGGGACTGTTACTAATTCCATCATAATATGAAACTATTCTCTAAAAAGCGTGGGCAAAAAGCATTGAAGAAATTTTCTCGTCTTTCTGAAGACGCGGTTATTTCAAGCGAAGAACATATTAAAGAAAACTTCGTTAAACGCCTCTCGCACATCGGCGATGTTCGTTTGTTCGTCTTGGAATGGGGGCTATTAGTGTTTGCACTAGTCATGTTGGCACTCACACAGAGTTTCTGGTACACCGAATCCTACTCTGTCGCCGGCTATGCCTCCGGTGGCACCTACACGGAGGCCACCCTCGGCAAAGTGAGTAGTCTTAACCCCCTCTTTGCCTCCACCAACAGCGAAAAAACCCTGAGTCGCTTGATGTTCCTCGGTCTTACTGCACCGGACGCTTCTGGACACATTGGCAACGTCCTAGCTAAATCCGTCACCACTGACGCCACCGCCAAAACCTGGACGGTTAAACTCAAAGACAATCTCAAATGGTCTGACGGCGAACCGCTCACGAGTGACGACGTCATCTTCACCACTAATCTTATTAGTGGCCTCGGCCAAGTCTCGTCGTATTACCCCAACCTCTATAACGTCAAGGTTAGTGCCGGTGATAACAACACAATAGTCTTTGAACTCCCCTCCGGCTACGTCGATTTCGCCTCCGCCCTTGACTTTCCCGTTCTTCCCAAACACGCCCTAGAAAATGCCGATTCTTTGAACTTGCTTGAATCCAGTTTTAGCACCAACCCCACCACCTCCGGCCCGTTCAGCTTTAACGCCCAACAAGTCGTTGGCACGACTGGCGAGTCTATCATTTACCTTTCCGCCAACCAACATTATTTTCGTGGCGTTCCCAAAATCGACAGCTTCGTTGTCCACGCCTACACTTCCATTGACGACATTAAAACCGCCATCAAATCCGGCGCCGTTTCCGCCACTGCCGAACTTCTCCCCACCGCCGCTAGTGAAGTTGTCTCCCGCACCGTTTACGAAAAACAAACCGCCATCAACTCCGGCGTCTTCCTCTTCATGAACACTAAAACCGGCGTTTTCAAGAGCCGCGATGCTCGCAAGGCCATCCAAACCGGCCTCGACGTTCAAGAAATCCGCACCCTTATTGGCGACGAACTTCCGCTTGACTACCCCATCCTCGGTTCTCAGCTCGACCTTGAGACGTGGCCGGCGCTCCCCGCTCGGAACCTTGACGCCGCCAAACAGACCATCGCTGGTCTCGACAAAAAATCCATCCGCCTCGTCACCGTTTCTTCTGGCTATCTCCCAACCATTCTTGAAGACGTCGCCGAACAACTAGAAAGCATGGGCTTTGAAGTCGCTCGCAGCGTTGAAGAACCCGGTCAAGATTTCCTCGTCAACATCATCGCCAACCGCAATTACGACATTCTCATCTACGAAGTCGAGCTTGGCGCCAGCCCCGACCTTCTGGTTTACTACCACTCTTCGCAATCCACTCAAAGTGGCCTCAATCTCTCAAACTACAATAGCTCCGTCGCTGACGACCTCATTATTTCCGCCCGCGAAAGCGCCGATGCGACTGTTCGCACCCAAAAATATGAAGCCTTCCTAACCCGCTGGGTTGATGACGCTCCCGCCATCGGCCTTTACCAAGTCAACTTAAGCTACTTCTTTGACAAAAACGTCAAACCTTTCTCCGAAGACCTTTCGCTTGTCGTTGCCACCGATCGCTTCGCCGATGTTCAATTCTGGGGCGTCGAAAAAGTTGCCAAAAACCGCACCCCGTGATATAATACATATACATCTTTTACAATTCGTGCGCCTGTGGTGGAATTGGTAGACACGCTACCTTGAGGTGGTAGTGGCCATTTTAAGTGCTGTGCTAGTTCGAGTCTAGTCAGGCGCACCAACATTGACAGAAAGCGATTCAA